>JAJBTL010000157.1:4336-11185 GCA_020860865.1 Planctomycetota bacterium
GGCTCAAGAAGGCCAAGGGCTTCGACGAAATTTACCTGCCCGGCGAAATCGAACAGAACAGGGAACGGCAAAGCCGAAAGGACGGCGTCAACCTGGACGACAACGCGGTCAAGGCGATTGACGAACTTCTTCTGCAGGCCGGGTCGTCGCTCCGGTTGAAAAAATAACATCACGTTACTTTAACCATTTTAGATTTTCTATTTTGCACCGTTACCATTCTTCCAAGGAGAAAACAATGTCCAAACTGGTTTGGGTCGACATCAAGGACGTCAAGGGCGAACGGCGGGATCCGCCGCGCACGAGCTGGATTCTCGTCTCGGAAAAAGTCTGCGGCTCGCAGAACCTGGCCATGGGCGTCAACAAAACCCATCCGGGCGGGGAAGTTCCGCTCCACAAACACGAGACCGAAGAAGAAGTCATGTATTTCATGGAGGGCAAGGGCCAGTTCATCACCGACGACGAAACGATTGAATTGAAACCCGGCATCTGCGTCTACAATCCCCCGGGCGGCAATCACAAAATCGTCAATACCGGCGACGAAGATTTGGAATTCGTCTGGATTTATGCGCCGCAGCTGGCCGGTCACCGGAAATAAACCGAAGCTTTTTTGAAATTTTGTACTGCCCGGATGAAACACTTTAACCGAAGTTGAGGAGACATACAATGGAACTTGACGTCCCGAAAAACGACTGGACCTTCCCGAACAAAGGCGCCATCGAATCCGAAGAAAAGCTTTACTACCACACCATGACCAAGAAGGACGTGGAAGAAAAGCTGAAGAAGAATGATATCATCATCATCCCGGTCGGCTCGACCGAAAACCACGGCAATGCCGGCCCCATCGGCGAAGACACCTTCATCTGCACCCGGATGGCGGAAATGGTCGCGCGGAAAACCGGCGCCACCATCGCCTCCCCCATCTGGTACGGCAGCCATCCGTTCCACCATATCGGCCAGCCCCTCACCGTGCCGCTCCCGGACTCCGTCTTCATCGACTACCTCCGGGCCATCATGACCGGCCTGTGGAATACCGGCTTCCGCAAACAGATCTTCATCTCCATGCACGGCCAGGAATATTCCCTCCCCGTCGCCATACAGGAATGGGGCAAGCGCTACCAGGTGCCGGCCATGTTCTACTTCGTCGACATCCCGCGCGTCATGGCGGAAACGCTCATGGACAAGAAACACGGCGGACCCTATGATCGCCCGTTCCAGCACGCCTGCGAAGCGGAACAGTCCATCTCCCTCGCCCTGTTCCCGGAATTCTGCGACCAGGCCGAAGCGGAAAACACCGATATCAAGGGCATCCTGCCCCGTTCCACGTCGACCGCGGCGGCGACATCTACGGCTACCCGATTCCCGGCCACTGCGTCATCGGCAATGCCGGCATCGAATGCCACACCGCGCCGGAAGGCGTACTCGGCCACGCCAAGGACGCCGATCCGAAGAAGGCCAAGGCTTCTGTCGAACGGGTCTGCGACTACCTCGTCAAGCTTCACAACGACATCCTCGCCGCCTGCCCGGTCGGCCAGCTGCCGCCCATCGAATTCATGAGCCAGCGCCCGAAGGAAGAAGTCGAAGCGCTCCTCAAGGGCCCGATGGTCTAAGGCTGCCGTCACATCTACACCGTCGCCTGGCCGACCTGATCCACATGTCACCGTCATCCGGGACGGCGAAGCGCCGCCGTTCCGGATATCCTATTCATTTATTCCTGTCTCTGTACTACAGCATTTTAAGAAATACTGTGATAATCCGAGTTAGGCGCTGGAAGGAGCGTAGAGGTGTTTTTTCCGGTAGTGTGGAAAAAACGCCCGTAAGCGACTGGATGCGACTAACTCGGAATTATCACGTAAATTCTTAAAATACTCTAAACCGGCCGCACTTGCCGTCCGGCACATGCGACCGACGTGTCACCTGGAGCGACCATGACCACCGCGAACACCATGAAAGCGCTCGTCTACCGGGGCACCAGGCTTATCGGCATTGAGGAACGGCCGATGCCTGAACCGGGCGACGGCGAGGTCCAAATCGCTGTCAAGTCCGTATCCATCTGCGGTTCAGACCTCGGCGCCTACCGGCATTCCACCGACCGCTTTCGTCCGCCCCTCGTTCTCGGCCACGAACTGTCCGGCGTCGTCACCGCCCTCGGCCCGAACGCGACACGCTTCACCGTCGGCCAGCGCGTATCAGTGAACCCGATGCTCTACTGCGGCGAATGCTACCACTGCCGCCGGGGCGAAATCAATTTGTGCGGTCACCGGAAAAGCCTCGGCACCGCCATCGGCGGCGTCCAGACTGACGGCGCCATGCGGGAATATATGACCATCCGGGAAAGCGCCGTCCTGCCCCTTCCGGCCGAAATTTCCTTCGCCGACGCCGCCCTTCTTGAACCAATGGCCGTCTGCCTCGCCTGCGCCAAGTGCGGCCGCGAAGAGAGTGAAGAAACGGTCGTCGTCCTCGGCGCCGGACCGATTGGCCTCCTGACCATCAAGTTTCTGAAAAGCTTCGGCGTCCCGAGAATCGTCGCCGTCGACGTCATGCCGCTCCGGCTGGAAAAAGCCCTGGAATGCGGCGCCACCCTCGCCGTCAACGCCCGGGACAACGATCCGGTGACGGCGGTGCGGGAATACACCGATTGCCTCGGTGCCGACCGGGTCATCGTCGCCGCCGGCGTCGGCAGTTCGTTCTGCCAGGCCTTCGACCTCGTCCGGAACGGCGGCGCGGTCGTCCTCGTCGCCCTCATGCACGAGACCGTCGAGTTCGACCCGATGTGCATTGTCGGCCGGGGAACGAAGCTGTACGGGAGTTACATGTTCACGAACGAAATGCGCGAAGCGGCCGATATTCTTGCCGCCGGCGCGATTCGGGTGGACGATCTGGTAACGTCCGCGTTTCCCCTGGAACAGGGCAGGGAAGCGTTCGAGCTTCTGTGCAGTCCCGGGAACAACGAAATAAAAGTGCAGCTTTTCATGAACGCGTAGCACTTCCACCACGTCCACCACCCTACCACTCATAAGAGGAGATTCTGCCATGAAAGCACTGGTATTTGTCGGTCCCCGGGACATGCAGTATCAGGATGTGCCCACGCCTGAACCAAAAGAGGGCGAGGTGCGGATTCGGGTCAAGGCGGTCTCCATCTGCGGCTCGGATTCGGGCGGTTACAAGGGCGGCTCCGCCATGCGCACGCCCGGCCTTATCATGGGCCACGAATTTTCCGGCGTCATTGAGAAGCTCGGTCCCGGTGTCACCGGCCTCGAGGTCGGCCAGCGCGTCGGCACCGTCACCTGCCTGTTCTGCGAAACCTGCCGCGACTGCCAGGACGGCCTCGGCAACGTCTGCATGAACCGGGCCATCATCGGCACCACCATGCCGAAGTACGGTCCCTACCCCGGCGCCATGGCGGACTTCGTCATCGCCCCGGCCAAGAAGATCATGCCCCTTCCGGATCACGTCTCGTTTAACGAAGCGGCCCTCATCGAGCCCCTCTCGATTTCGCTCCGCGCCGTCAAGCACGTCAAGGACATCGCCGGGAAGACGGTCGCCGTCTACGGCGCCGGCCCCATCGGCCTCCTCGCCATGCAGGTCCTCCGTGCCCGCGACGCCGCCCGCATCATCGCCATCGACGTCGTCGACTCCCGCCTCCAAATGGCCAAGGACTGCGGCGCCACCCACGTCATCAATTCGAAGACGGACAATGTCGCGAAAATCATCGCCGAAATGACGGACGACGGCGGCGTCGACGTTGTGTTCGACGCGGTCGGCGCGCCGGCGACCATCAACGACGGCGTCGAAATCGTCCGTTGCGGCGGCACCGTGGTCTGGATTGGCCTCGCCGTTCCCGTCTTTGAATTCGACTACAAACACGCCGTCTGCAAGGAAATCACTTTCCAGTGCAGCTACATGTATACGACGGAAATGGAAGAGGGCCTGGAACTCATCGCCTCCGGGAAAATGGACGTTGCCAAAATCATCACCGGCGTCTACCCGATGAGCGAAGGCGGCACCCATTTCGAACTCATCGCCAAGGGCGAAAGCAAGGACATCAAAATCATCCTCACCAACGACTGATGCGCCGACGGCTGAAAATTCGCCCTACATAGCGGGCGTTAGCACTGTTCGGCGCCCGTGCCCGCCGGTCATTCCCTGGCAAGGTTCGACCGGCGGGATTACCCTGTTTCCGCTGTGCGACCGGGCGGTGACCAAGGGATTATTCGAAGTTTTTCATGTCTCCGAAAAGCTTCGTTATACAAGGAGATTTTCTGTATGAAAATGAGACTTTCGTACTTTGGCTTCGCCAAGGACATCGACGCCATCGAAGCCGCCGGCTATGACTGCATAGAAATGCACATCAAGGAAGTTATGGCCTTTGATGAAAACGAGTTCAAGGAAGCCAAGAAGAAGCTGCGTGACAGCGTCCTCACCGCCGAAGTGTTCGACAATCCCCTGCCCCTCGACAAGGTCGTCGCCAGTCCCGATTTCGACTGGGACTACTACGTCGATTTCCTGAAAAAGGCGGTGGCACGCACCGCCGAAATGGGCGCCCGCTATTATGTCTACGGCAACGGCAAAACCCGTTCAAGCCGGTCCGGCCCGAACGAGGCCGGCGACATCAAGAAGAACGAGGACATGGTCGCGACCCTCTGCGAACTCGCCGCCCAGGCCAATATCACCATTCTTCTCGAGCCGCTCTCGAAGAGCCTGTCCACCCGCTGGCTCGGTATTCCGGAAAATTTCGAATACGCGAAAAAGACCGGCATCCCGAACCTGAAAACGCTCATCGACTACCGCTGGTTCCTGGAAGAAAACCACTCCATCGCGATCATCGAGGAATACGCCGACTTCATCCAGCACGTTCACATCGACAACCCACTGTCGCCGTTCCCGACCCGTATTCCGCCGGCCATTGGCGACGGGCACGACTATTCGCCCCTCTTCGACACCCTGAAGAAAATTTGCTACAAGGGCATCATTTCCATCGAAGCCAACACCACGACGGATTTTCCGGCCGATCTCAAGCGCGGCCTTGATCTCATAGCCAGCCACGGCATTGTGCCCTATCGTTCATAAGTTTTTGAAAGGACTTTTTCGATGACCACATCCACCGAAGAAGCCAAGCCGAAACACGGTTGGCTCGAAGAAAACTTTGAGGAGTTGATTCTTGTCGTACTCCTCATCATCATGGCGGGCATCATGGGAATTCAGGTATTTTCCCGTTACGCCCTGAAGTCGTCCCTGGTCTGGTCCGAGGAGTTGACCAGGTACATGTTCATTTGGTCCGGTTTCCTCTCCATCGCCTACTGCGCCAGGAAGAAGCTTGGCCTCCGGGTCGATCTCCTCATTCATTACCTGCCGACGAAAGTCGGTTTCGCGATGACGATAATCGCCCTCATCCTTGAAGCCATTCTCTTTATTTACCTCATGCCCTTCGCCTACCGCATCATGATGCTGGCGGTGGACACCGGCCGTCTCAGCCCGGCGACGCAGATTCCCATGTGGATGATGCAGTCGGCGCCGTTTATCGGATTCGGCCTTGCCGCCCTCCGCATTATCCAGCGGGTATACCGGGAACTCACCGGCCAGACCATCGAAGTGCCGAAGACGGTCGAAGATGAAGCGGTTACCCATTTCGTGGAAGAAGCCGAAGAAGATCTGAAAGCCGGCCATTCAACCGATGAATCGCTGCGGAAAAGCTGGACCTACCGTTTCACCAAGAAGCCCTCTTCCCGAAGGGAGGACAAAAAATGAGCGTACCCGTCATTATTCTTCTGTTCTTTATCTTCCTCGCCCTCGCCGTGCCGATCAGTTCCGCTCTTGCGATGGTTGCCGCCATCCCGGGCGCTTTCGACGACTCCTTTACCGCCTCCGGCGGCTATATCGTCCGCTCGATGATCAGCGGCATCGATTCCTTTCCGCTTCTCGCCATTCCAATGTTTGTCCTTTCCGGTGTCATCATGGCCCGGGGCGGAATCTCAAAAAAGCTTTTTGAAGTCTGTCTTTACTTTATCGGCACCATGACGGCCGGCATGCCCTGCGCCGTCGTTATCACCTGCCTGTTCTACGGCGCCATTTCCGGTTCGGCTCCGGCGACGGTGGCGGCGGTCGGCTCCATGACCATTCCGATTCTCGTCAATATGAAATACGACAAAGTGTTCGCCGTCTCCCTGGTGGCCATCGCCGGCGGCCTCGGCGTCATTATCCCGCCGAGCATTCCGTTCATTCTCTACGGCACCGCCTCCGGTGCGTCCGTTGGCAAGTTGTTCATGGCCGGCATCCTCCCCGGCATCCTCATCGCCGTTCTTCTCATGGGCTACGCCGTCATCTACTGCAAGAAATACGGCGAAGACCATGCCAGTATCGAAACCGCCGTGCACGAACTGCGGTCGAAGGGTTTTGGCCGGTTGTTGTTCGAAAGTATCTGGGCGCTTCTGACCCCGGTCATCATTCTCGGTTGTATCTACACGGGCGTCGCCTCGCCGACGGAAGCGGCGGTCATATCGGTGTTCTACTCACTTATCGTGGCGATTTTCTTCTACAGGACGATCAAGCTGTCCGATCTTTTCGACATTTTCCGCGAAGCCGCCCGGACCTATGCGCCGATTCTCTTTATTCTCGCCGCGTCGGTGGCGTTTTCCCGCGTCCTCACCATCATGCAGGTGCCGACAATCATCCGTGACACCATCTTCAACAACTTCTCGTCCGGCGTCGCCATCCTCATCGTCATCAATATCGCGCTGCTGTTTGTCGGCATGATTATGGACGTCGGCCCGGCCATCATGATTCTCACGCCAATCCTCCTGCCGATTGTCAGGGAAATCGGCGTCGACCCGGTCCACTTCGGCGTTATCATGG
>JAJBTL010000430.1:0-9187 GCA_020860865.1 Planctomycetota bacterium
AGGGCGCCGTCCTCCTTGACCAGGCCCTGTTCGAACAGTGACTTCACGTTCTGCATAACGGTCGGCAGGCTCATTTCAAGCCGATGCACCAGTTCCGGCCGGGAAGTACCGGGGTTCGCGTAGATATACCGATAGATGCGGTTCCGGTTGGCCCGCTTGACGTCGATGGCGTTGGAAGGCGTGTTTTGCATGGGATAGAGTCCTGTCAGTCGTGGGTTGCCTTCCGGGAAAAATCTGTCGCCGCCGCGCCGAACACGTTTTCTCTTCATTCCATAAGACCATGGACGGCGGCGATTTCCCGGAAGTTCTCGTACAAGCTTTTATATAACGAGCCGAAGGGCTTGTACAGGGAATCGTAGCGTTTGGCGCCGGCCTTGTTCATTTTGGTTGTAGATACGATTTTGATCGTTGCGTCGCAGGCCTCGGGAATGGACTTCCAGACGCCGGCGCCGACGCCGCCCGTCAGCATGGCGCCATAGGCCGAACCGGCGGTGGAATTGGTGACGCAGGCGTCGATGCCGTAGATGTCGGCCTGGAGCTGGCGCCAGAAGGCGCTCTTGGCACCGCCGCCGGACAGGCGAATCTGTTTCGTGGTGACGCCGAGGCGGCGCATGATGTCGAGGCTGTCCCGCATGCCGTAGGTTATCCCTTCGACCACCGCCCGGGCCATCATCCCTTTGTCGTGACGCGGGGTAAGCCCGATGAAACAGCCCCGGGCATAGGGGTCGGCGTACGGTGTGCGTTCGCCGGTGAGGTAGGGAAGGCAGTACAGCCCTTCGCTTCCGGGCGGGCGGGCGGCGGCTTCGGCCAGGATGAGTTCGTAGGCGTCGATCCCTTTCTTTTTCGCCTCGGCCATTTCCGCCTGGCACAGGGTGTTCCGGAACCACTGGAGCATGCCGCCGGCGGAGAGCATGCAGCTCATCATGTGCTAGACGCCGGGGACGGCGTGGCAGAAGGTGTGGACGCGGCCTTCCGGCTCCGTCTCCATGGAATCCGTGTAGGCGAAGATAACGCCGGACGTGCCCATCATGGCGGAGACGACGCCTTTTTTGACAATGCCGTTCCCCACCGCGCCCATGGCCTGATCGCCGCCGCCGCCCGCCACCGGGGTGCCGACGGCAAGGCCGGTGGCCTTGGCCGCGAGTGGGCTGATACTTCCGGAGACGACGGGTGACTCGAAGACCGGCGGCAGAATGGCCATGTCGAGGTCGAGCTTTTCCATAAGCTTCTTCGACCAGGCGCGTTTTCCGACGTCCAAGAGGAGGGTGCCGCTGGCGTCGGACACTTCCGTGGCATATTCGCCGGTGAGACGGTAGCGGATATAGTCCTTCGGGAGGAGGACTTTCCTGACCTTGTCGAAGTTGCGTTTCTCGTTGTTCCGGAGCCACAGGATTTTCGGGGCGGTGAAGCCGGTAAACGCCGGATTCGCCACCATGCGGAGGAGATTCTTCAGCCCGCCGGCGCGGCGGGTTATTTCGGCGCATTCCTTGCCGGTCCGCTGGTCGTTCCAGAGGAGGGCGGGGCGGATGACGGCGCCGTCCTTGTCGAGGAAAACAGACCCGTGCATCTGCCCGGAGAGGCCGATGCCGACGACGTCCTTCCCTTTGATACCGGCCTTGGCGAGGACGGCCTTGACTGATTTGACGCTTCCCTTCCACCAGTCCTCGGGCGATTGTTCCGACCACCCCGGTTTCGGGGAAGAGACAGGATATTCCACAGTCGCTTCCGCGACGATGCGTCCCGTCTCGTCGCAGAGGATGCTTTTCGTCCCGCTGGTCCCGATGTCGATTCCAAGAACGTAGGCCATAACCCTGACTCCTGTTAAGAGGTAGTAGCGTGCCAAATGGTAACGCGCCGTGAGGCGCGGCGACGCCCGAGAGAAAAACGTCTTCTAAAGCAAAGGTTCCTTCCCCCTCACCCCCTCATCCAATAAACAGTATTTATTCCTCGCTGGCGCCCAACCCCCATTACAGGAAGTCCTCCGGTAAGAAGGCACGTAAAAACGGGCGCCAGCGAGGAATAAAGTCTTTTGGAAAAGGGGGCGCGGGGGAAAGAACCTTTTCTTCAGAAGACGTTTTTCCCCCGGGTGTCTCCGCACCCCCACCGCCGCGTTAAAGAGCGCCGGCGCGTTGGTGCATTTCGATGTATTGGTCGACGTTGTCTTTGGTGATGAGGGGGCAGTCGATCATGATGACCTTGGCTTCGCCGCCTTTCAGCATGTCGTGGACGAGTTTGACCGAGGCTTCGGCGAGGTCGTAGGCGCTCTGGAGGGAGGTGGAGGTCATGTCGCCGTCCTTGATGAGGAGGCAGGCTTCGGCGGTGCCGTCGACGCCGTAGGCGAAGAGTTTGCCGAGTTTGGCGTCTTTGGCGGCTTCGAGGGCGCCGGCGCACATGTTGTCATTCATGGCGATGATGGCGTCGATTTTGCCGCCGGAGGCCTGGATCCAGTCTTCCATGTAGCGCATGGCCTCGTCCTTGTTCCAGTTGGCGATCTGTTCGCCGACGATGGTGACGTCGGGGCGGTTCTTGAAGAAGATGTCTTCCCAGGCTTCGCGGCGGCCGAGGGCGTGGGGATTGCCGGCGGGGCCGAGGAGGACGACGACGTTGGCGTTCTGAGGGATCTGGTCGATGGCGGCCCTGGCGTTGACGGCGGCCTGGTCGTAGGGGTTGGCGTCGACGTTGCCGAGGCGCGGGTCGTCAATCTGGACATTGACGCAGGCGCCGACGAGACCGGCTTCGACGGCCTGGAGAAGCGGGTAGCGGTTGGCTTCGGTGTCGAAGGGCTGGAGGAGGATGGCGTCGAACTTATTGACGACGGCGTTCTCCATGTGGGAGCCGATGGTTTCGTTGTTGGACTGGCCGTCGAAGACGGTGACTTCCATGTCCGGGTAGTTCTTTTCGACTTCTTCCTTGATGGCGTTGGCGAGCCAGGCGGCGAAGGAGTCGCCTTGCGCCCGGGCGATATACGCCATTTTGTACTTTTCCCCGGCGACGGCAGTGCCGAAGAACATGGTGGCGGCCAGAAGTACGGCCACGAGCTTCACTGACTTGAACATTCGTTTCTCCTTATGCACGACTCTTTTTTGCCCCGCGCCGGCCACGAGCCGGCCCCTCTACGAACGGGGTTTTTCATGACTATGGAACGACCGGATTGTCCCTGTTACGCCTGCGTCGACTTCACTTCGACCGGTTTGTCCACCGAGACCCGGCGCTGCTTCGAGTAGACGTCCCAGATGACGGCGAGAACGATGATGGCGCCACGGACGATCTGCTGGGTATAGGCGTGGACGCCGAGGAGGTTCATGCCGTTATTGAGAAAGCCCATGATAAAGCCGCCGGCCAGGGTGCCCATGGCGGTGCCGACGCCTCCGGAGAAGCTGGTGCCGCCGATGATGGCGGCGGTCATGGCGTCGAATTCGAGGCCGGCGCCGGCGTTGGGGAGGCCGGCATTGTTCCGGGACATGTAGAGGACGCCGGCGAGGCCGACAAAGACGCCACTGACGGCGTAGGCGATGAACTTGGTGTGGCCGATGCCGACGCCGGAGGCGCGGGCGGCGTCTTCATTGCCGCCGACGGCGTAGAGATGGCGGCCGAAGCGGGTGTGACGGAGGATGTACCAGGTGAGGACCACCACCGCCATCATGAAAATCACCGGAGTGGGAATCGGTCCGATATAGCCCTGGCCGAAAATGGTGTACTGGCCGATACGGTAGATGTTCTGCCCGCCGGTGTAGGAGAGGGCGGCGCCCCGGGCGGCGGTCTGCATGGCGAGGGTGGCGATGAAGGGCGGCGTTTTGAACTTCACCACGACGAGGCCACTCAGTGAATTACAGCAGACCCCGACCACCGCGCCGACCGCGAGGGCGAGAATGAGGGAGCCGGTCGCGACATAGGTAGCGACGGAGAGGACGCCCGCGAGGGCGAGGACGGCGCCGGCGGCAAGGTCAATCATGCCGGCGATAATGAGAATGGTCTCCGCCATGGCGATAATCGTTGTGATGGAAATCTGTCGGGAGACGTTCGTGAGGTTCTGGACGGTGAGGAAGTTCGGGCTGGCCAGGCTGCACGCTATCATCAGGACGACGAGGATGACGTAGATACTGTAACTGTTCATGAAGCGGAAGAATTTTTCCCCTGAAGACATTTCGGCTCCCCTGTTGGAAAGGCGGTTGCGTGGTAAAAAGAAATTTTTCGACAATGGCGGCGGAACCGCGATGAATTCAACCAGACTGTTCGGCGGTTTTCTTTATTGAACGGGCTGGGCGGACCGCGTCGCCAGGCGCATGATGTTTTCCTGGGAATAGCCGTCAGGCGTGAGCATGCCGTTGATGCGGCCGCCGCCCATGGCATAAATGCGGTCGCACATGCCGAGGAGCTCCGGGAGTTCGGATGAAATCATCACCACGCCCTTGCCTTCCCGGGCCAGACCGATCATGAGTTTGTAGATTTCGTACTTGGCGCCGACCTCGATGCCGCGGGTCGGTTCGTCGATGAAGATGAAGGCCGGGTCTGTAAGGAGACAGTTGTCGTTAAGCACCTTTTGCTGGTTGCCGCCGGAGAGTGACTAGATGGACGTGTCGAGGGCGGGCGTTTTCACATTCATGGAGCGGAAGCTCTCCTGGACAATCCGCTTCTGTTTTCCGGAATGGAGAAAGCCGTTGTAGATGAAGAGGCCGAGGTTACTGAGGGAGGCGTTTTCCTCCACCGAGCGCATGGGAATGATGCCGTAGCGCCGCCGGTCCTCCGACAGCATGACAACACCGGAGCGCATGGAATCCCGGACCGAACGGATGCGCGTTTCGGTGCCTTTTATCGTGATGGTGCCTGAATCAAGCGGGTCGAGGCCGAACACCGCCCGCGCCACCTCTGTCCGTCCCGCTCCGACCAGGCCGGCGAAACCGACGATTTCCCCGGCCCGCACCTGGAAGGAGACGTCGGAAAAGACGCCATGGCGGTTCAGGTTTTTTGCGTCAAAGATGACATCCCCGACCGGGACCTTTTCCTTCGGGTAGACGTTCGTGATGGTGCGCCCGACCATGAGGGAAATAACCTTATCGATGTCGTAGTTGGCGGCGGGTTGGGAATCGACGACCGAGCCGTCCCGGAGGATGGTTATCTGGTCGGCGATACGGAAGATTTCCTCCATCTTGTGGGAGATATAGATGATGGAAATGCCCTTGGCCTTGAGTTCGCCGATTTTGGCGATAAGGCGTTCCACCTCCTTACTGGTGATGGCGGAAGTCGGTTCGTCCATGATGATGATGTCGGCGTCCCGGGAGACGGCCTTGGTGATTTCCAGCATCTGGATGTCGGAGACGGAGAGGTAGCGGAGTTTTTCGTCCGGCGGGTAATAGACCCCTTCCGCCTTCATCATGGCGAGGGATTCCCGGCGGATGCGCTTCCAGTCGACGCGGCGGAAACCGGGAGGGCCGACGGTCGGCTCGCAACCGAGGAAGAGGTTTTCTTCCACTGTCATTTCCGGGACGAAGTTCAATTCCTGAAAGATCATGGCAATGCCGTGGCGGCGGGCGTCCTGCGGCGTGTGGATTTCCACCCGTTCGCCGTCAATGCGGATTTCGCCTTCGTCCGCCTTGTAGATCCCGTTCAGGATCTTCATAAGGGTGGATTTGCCCGCCCCGTTCTCACCGCACAGGACATGAACGGTGCCTTTCTCGACGGCGAAATTGACATTGGACAATGCCAGAACGCCGGGAAGCGCTTTACGGATATTGACCAATTCCAATTTGGGAGGATGCGACATACCTGACCTAACGCAGCAAGAGGACACGGCGAAACAACGGCAATACTGGCATCTTGATGCTGAATGCGGGGACAGGGTAGGGAGTCGGAGTATGCGTGAGGTGATGGAAAACTAATGCATTCAACTTTTATAAATGTAATTATATAATGTTTTTTTGAAATGTCAAATCAAAAACACGACAATCTCTGACTTCTTTATATCTTCAATTTTTCCGGGAGTTTGAGACGTTACGAATCGTCGACCGACACCGCTGGAGGTCATAATTGTGGAAGACGTCGCTCTATTACGGACTTTATGGCACTACTCCGAAGAAGAGGATACTCATCCGTTGTACCATGAGGATTAATAAATTTACTTCATTCCGCGAGAAAAAGTTCAAAGTGACTTGACAAGGCGTGTGGAGGAGGTATTATTGATTATGTAAAGCAAGTATGCTTATATGGGCGATATTAGGAACTGTTACAAATATACACCATATTTAACGCACTCTAAAGATCCTCTCATTCGTCTCCACGACACACGCACCGAAAAACACTCTTCAGTCCTCGTTCTCCACGGTCCGCCACTCGTGTGCGCACTCCCGTGCGCGAATGTTCCCGCATGTCATTTACATATCCGGCTACCGGATTTGCCCACTTTTGTAGAAGCACTCTGGAGGAACCGCACAATGGCTGAACAACTGGCAGTCAATGGTGGCCCGAAGGCCAAAACCACCGCAAATATCCCCATGTATCCGGGCGGGTTGGAAATTGGCGAGGAAGAAAAGCGCCAGGTCCTCGAAGTTCTCGACCGAAAATACCTGTTCCGTTACTACGGGCCCGAGCAGTACCCCTCTAAGGTCAAGGAGCTGGAGGATAAGTTCGCGGCCAAGCTCGGCGCCAAGCACGGCCTCGCCCTTACTTCCTGCACCGCCGCCCTCATCACCTCCCTCGTCGCCTGCGGCGTCGGGCCGGGGGACGAGGTCATCGTCACCGGCTACACCTTCTTCGCCTCCTGTGCCGCCATCGTCGCCGCCAAGGCCATTCCCGTCATTTGCGAAGTGGACGACACCCTCACCATGGACCCGGACGATGTGGAAGCGAAAATAACGCCGTCCACCAAAGCACTCGTCGGCGTCCATATGCGCGGGGCGCCGTGCGACATGGACCGCCTCATGGCAATCGCCACCAAGCATAACCTGAAGGTCATCGAAGACGCGGCCCAGGCGGCCGGCGGGACGTACAAGGGGAAGTACTTGGGAACGTTCGGCGACTGCGGCTGTTTTTCATTTCAGTATCACAAGACCATCACCGCCGGCGAGGGCGGGATGATCCTGACCGATGATGATCGCCTCTACGACCGCTGCATGGGCTATCACGATACCGCCGCCTGCTGGCGGCCGGACCGCTTCGCCGAGCAGCGCTACGACGGGGAATTGTTCTGCGGCGTGAACTACCGCATGAGCGAATTGACCGGCGCCGTCATGCTGGCGCAGGTGGACAGGATGGACGCGCTCGTCTCCCAAATGCGGCATAACCAGCGGCGCATCATTGAACAAATCGCGGCAACACCCGGGATAACCATCCGGCCTTCGAACGACAGCAAGGGCGACACCGGCATCTGCCTCATCTTCTCCCTGGACGACGCGAAAAAGGTCGAACCGTTCGTCCGCGCCCTCAAGGCGGAAGGGGTGGACGCCTCCGGCGTCTTCAACGCCGGCATTCCCGACTGGCATATCTATTCCCACTGGAAACACGTCATCGCCAAGATGACGCCCTCCGGCGAAGGCTGCCCGTGGACCTGTCCGTTCCACAAGGGAAAGCCGGTGGAGTATTCGGCTGATATGAATCCGAAAACCCTCGAATATCTCAGCCGGGTCGTCCACCTGGACATCCCCGCCCAGATGACCCGGGAAGACTGTGACATGGTGGCGAAGGCGATAAACAAGGTCGCGGCCGAATTGGCATAACTCTGCCGCCCGACGAAGGAGACGCGAAATGGCGAAGTTTTCCCTCTGTATCGAACCGGTCCTCACCGGGCTGGATTTCTATGACCGCATTAAGGCGGCGGCGGATCTCGGGCTGGACGCTGTCGAATTCTGGGACCCGGTGGACCGGGATATCGACAAGATTGCCGCGCTTTCCCGGCAGCACAACATCCCGGTGGCAATCTGTTGCCTCAAGCAGGCGTGGACCATCCGGCTAAACTTTCCCGCTTCCGTCGTAATAAAGAACGTGACCGAATCGGTAGAAATCGCCAAGGCCATGGGCTGTCCGTCCCTTATCGGGTTGTCCGGCGATGTCGAGGCGAAGACGGACACCCAGAAGAATATCCTCATAGAAAATCTAAAAAGGGTGGCCGACGTCATGGTAAAGGCCGATGTCACGTTAAACGTGGAAGCGTTGAATTCGCTGGTCGATCACAAAGGCTATTATCTGGATTCGACCTATCTCGGCTTTGAAATTCTCCAGTGCGTCAACTGCGACAACATCCGCCTCCTCTACGATGTCTACCATATGCAGATTATGGAAGGGAACATCATAGAAAACGTGACGAAGAACATCGCGAACATCGGCCATTTCCACTCGGCCGGCACCCCAGGGCGGCACGAACACTTCGGCGGCGACAATGACTACAACAACATCATCCAGGCGGTCGAGAAAACCGGGTACGACCGGTATTTCGGGCTGGAATACTGGCCGACCTATGAAGACGAAAAGTCAATCGCCGACGTCATGAACTATCTTCGGGACTGACAGGCCGGAAGGCGTGAACAGCTTATCTGTACGCGGCGAAAAAACCGCTATGAACCGGCTTCTGTAAAAAGGCGGGTACATAATGAAACGAGTAAAAGCAGGCATTATCGGCGTAGGCTATATCGGCATCAGCCATGTCGAGGCAATCCGGCGGTTGGGGTTTGCCGAACTGGTCGCGGTGGCGGACGCCAATCCGGATCTCGCCCGGGCGAAAAGCGCCGAATACTTCATTCCCACCTGCTACGACACGCTGGAAGAATTGCTGGCCGATCCGGAAATAGAAATTGTCCATAACTGCACGCCGAACAATCTTCATTACGAAATAAACGCGAAGATTATTTAGGCAGGAAAACATATCTTTTCGGAAAAGCCGCTCGCGACCACCAGCGACGAGTCCGGCGACATGCTGGAACTTCTGGAAGAATTTCCCCACATCGTGAACGCGGTCAATTTCAACTACCGGATGAATCCGCTTGTTCAGGAAATGAAACACCGTGTCCGTAAAGGGGAAATCGGCAAACCGCATCTCGTGCACGGCTCGTATTTGCAGGATTGGCTTCTCTTCGACACAGACTATAACTGGCGACTGGAACCGGAGGTCGCCGGGCCTTCCCGTTGCATCGCCGATATCGGCTCGCACTGGATGGACTCGGTGCAGACCGTCGTCGGCGCGAAGATTGTCGAAGTCTCG
>JAJBTL010000430.1:9197-9698 GCA_020860865.1 Planctomycetota bacterium
GGTGGAAACCTTTTCCCAGAATTCCAACACCGAATACGAGGAACGGGCCATCGCCACCGAAGACTGGGGCGCAGTGCTCTTCAGAATGGACAACGGCGTCCACGGCGTTTTCTACGTCTCTCAGGTCAGCGCCGGACGGAAATGCCACCTCAATTTCGAAATCGACGGTTCCCAGGCCTCTCTCTACTGGAACCAGGAACAGGCGGATCTTCTCTGGACCGGTTACCGGGACCGCGACAACAGCCTCTCCATGCGCAATCCACTCCTCATGGACCCGGCGGCGCGGCACTACAACAAACACGCCGCCGGGAACCCCGAAGCCGGGACCGCCCCAGTTTGAAAAAGTATGAAAAGCTTCTACAAGTTTATCGCCGACGGTAAATCGCCGGCAACCGATCGACCCGACTTCGCCACCTTTGCCGACGGCCACAACATTATTCTGTTGACCGAAGCAATTCTCAAAAGTAATTCCACGCGCTCATGGGTTTCACTGTAAACTAC
>JAJBTL010000430.1:9708-11180 GCA_020860865.1 Planctomycetota bacterium
ATCCATTCCCTTCGAAGAGAAGGTGGCGAAATTCAAGGAAATCGGCTTTGCCGCCGTTCAGTTCCACGATGACGACGCCGTCCCCGACCTGAACAACCTGTCGGAAAAAGAAATTATCGCCAAAGCCCAGGCGGTGAAGAAAACCCTCGACAAGTACGGCCTGGCCGCCGAATTCGTTGCGCCCCGGTTGTGGATGGACCCGCATACCGCGGACGGCGGTTATACTTCGAACAGTAAAGAGGATCGGGATTTCGCCATGTGGCGTTCTCTTCGCTCCATCGATATCGCCAGGGCGCTCGGTTGCGACAAATTGGTCCTCTGGCTGGCCCGGGAAGGCACCCTCTGTGCCGAAAGCAAGAACCCGGTGGAGGCAGTAAAGCGGATAGTCGACGCCATCAATACCATGCTCGACTATGACAAATCAATAAAAGTTCTCATTGAACCCAAACCCAACGAACCCATCGACCGAAGCTTTGTCGGCACCATCGGCCATGTCATGGGCGTCTCCGCCGCCACCAAGGATCCGTCCCGCGTCGGCGGTTTATTGGAATCCGCCCACGCCATCCTCGCCGGTCTCGACCCGGCCAACGAAATCGCCTTCGGCCTCGCTATGGGCAAATTATGGAGCGTCCACCTGAACGATCAGAACGGCATGAAGTACGATCAGGACAAGGCGTTCGGCGCCGAGAATCTTCGCCAGTGTTTCAACCAGGTCATGGTGCTGGTGGAAAACGGCTATGGCCGGAACGGCGAATACGTCGGCCTCGACGTCAAGGCCATGCGCACCCAGAAGGACGAAGTCTGCTATCGCCACCTCGAGAACAGCCTCAATGTCGTCCGCCTTCTTGAAGAAAAAGTGAAACGGTTCGACTACGACTACCAGGCCAAATGCGTGGCGGCGCGGGATTACGAGGCGCTCGAAATGTACGTTATGGAACTGCTGCTGAATGGTTGAGGGAACCGGGAGAGGGTACTATGAACCTGCAAACGATGAGCGTTTTAAGTGACGCGGATATCGACAAAATCCATGCCGCCTCCCTGGAGATACTCGGTAAGACCGGCATCCGCGTCGAACATCCGGAAGCACTGGAAATGCTCCGGGCGAACGGGGCGGATGTGGACGCGGCTTCGGAAACCGCCAAGCTCCCGCCCGAACTGGTCGAGAAGTGCCTCGCCTCCGTTCCCGCCACCTTCGACCTGTACGACCGGAACGGTGAAAACCCGCTCACCATTGGGTCCGGCGTTCCCCACCTCGCCGCCGGCCATAACGCCGTCTTCGTCATCGACGCCGATACCACCGAGCGCCGAACCGCCACTGTCCGGGATGTCGAGGATTTCGCCGCCATCGCCGACGCCCTTTCTGACATCGACATCGTCGGCGTTCCCGTTACACCGCAGGACGTCAGTAGCGTTTATGGCCTAGGTTCTGTCTGAATTATCCGACGGTGCAATTTTCCGAAGCAAGCGCCTTA
>JAJBTL010000032.1 GCA_020860865.1 Planctomycetota bacterium
GCCACTTCAATCCTCAACAGCTTCCGGTATGCCGATTTGACGATGTGCGGAGGGAACGCCTTGACTGGCCTCTGGTTGTATATGTTCTGGGTCAGCGCATCGCCGAATGATTTTATCATTGATTACCCTCCGATTGAAGTATAGCATGGTTAGCGAAGGTGTCAAGCAGTCATCAAGTGACTAATATCGATTCGTGTGCGATTAAACCAACCTCTCCCAATGCAGCGCACCCCTACCGCTCGCATTTGTGGGTATTTTTGTGGGTATTTTTTGGACGGCTTAAAATAAGTCATTAATTGCCATGACATTGTGAGTCAGTTCGAGTCCTGGCATAGCATTCGAATTGGAATCCACTGTGATTCATGACCGTTGAATGGCGGATTTGAGCACTTTCCTATTATCGGGTCACCTAAATATGCATAAGGGGGGGGGGTGTTTCACCCTCCCCTCTTCGCCGAAGTGAAATCGTCAATAAAAAGCTCGGCCGCATTTCACTTTTCCGCAGCGGCTCGTGCCATGGCGAGAAGCCCGGCACGGACATGGTCGGGAAGGTTCGGCCATAACGCCTCCATTTCGGCAAGGTCGGGATCGGATGCCGACCCCTGCGAAGCGCCGGTTTCCTGTCCTGGTTTTTTGTGCGAAACTGTCCCTTGTCCTGTCCCGATTTTTTTTGGACGTTTTAACCTGTTGTCGGAAATGTGGTTGCTGTTTCCGTCCTTCTCACTCTTAATCAGTAGGCCCTGCGTTCGAGTCGCAGAGCGGGTACCAAAATAAATACCGCAACCTTAATGGGTTGCGGTTTTTTATTGACTGCTGGTTTCGCCGTCCTATGCTGTGGGAACGAACGTCCCCGTGTTAATGGAGTCGGCCATGCCTTTTAAAACTCCGTCCACGGATACCTCACCGCGCCTCGAACACGGTCACAAAAGGCCGTGGGGTAAAGTGTGTGTCATCATACTGTTTATTGTCGCTGTCGTGGTCTCTGGCCGAGAAATTAAACAGTGGTCAGGACCACCCGACGCTCGCGGTGATGGTGAATCGTTATCAGGTACTTCTCGTCACCGGGGCGTCGGTACGACTCGAGACGGTAATGGCAACCACTTCTTTAGCTATAGGGGTGATCAATTTTACGTGCCCTGCCCATCCGGCTTCCACGTCTCGTTCGATACACCGGAAGAACCGCGTGCGCTACTTCATTTCACCATCGATACGACCGAGACTACGGCAATGTATCCCGCCAGCCACCGGACAATTGTGGAAGTGGCGGGCGTGTCTGAAAGACGTATGACTGAACGAGAGTATTTGGGACAAATCGCTTCCCTCGGTCAAAGCCTTCCCGGGACAATCGAAATGCCGTTCACCTGGAACGCCGCAAAATATCATCCCGGACTTCCCGATGTCGATGTCCACGCCCAAACCACCCTGACCAGAGTGCCGATTGACGATCCCCTCGCGGATGGACTGCTTTTTTATCAAGGCACCATGCACCTGTCTTCCGAGGAGGCGGAAGTGCCCGAAACCGTCGTGATGAACTGTTCGATTGGCTTTCTCTTCGTCAAGGGAAGATGCTTTTTTCTCCGTGCCATCAATGCATCCGGGAAGGCGGATATGAACGGGTTCGCCCGGAATATCATTGACTGGCGAGACGCTATTCGGGCCGCGAACAGGGAATAAGAGCATATTATTAAAATGCGTCTCGTCGCGCCATACTTCGTCAAAATCGGCTCTCGGCATGTTTTTTGACCCTCACCGCCGGTCAAAAAACAAGCCTGCCGCCTCTTTTTCCTCGTCTGGCACGACGATACACAATTTAATAACACGCTCTAAGAGACGCCCTCGACCAGGCCGGATGTCGTACCGTAGGCGTCATTCCGCGCCGCGTCGCCGCCGGGTCGGCGCAAAATATCACCCGGACCACCAATTTCAGCCTTAACAGCGAATCGTTTTTCTTGTATCTTCGGCTATCCGATCAATATATCGACACCGCCCGACCGCGTTCGTCCACGGTGGCGCCGCTGCGTGCGGCATTCCGCCTTTGCCTTTAACCGTATTTTTTAAGGAGCCATCATGAATCGTACCCGCCTCGCCCTGTCCGTCCTCGCCGTCATGGTGACGGCGCTCGTGGCCGCGCCATTCGCTTCGGCCGCGCAAAACATCAAGCTTGGCACCACGGTCAATGAACAGGACAGCTTCCAGATCGCCGCGGAAAAGTTCGCCGAACTCGTCGCCGACCGCACCGGCGGCTCCTACAAAATTGAAATCTTCCCGAACGGCGCCCTCGGCGACGAACGGATTATGCTGGAAGGCATGCAGATGGGCGTCCTCGATATGGGCATCATCACCAGCGGGCCCTTTGTCAACTTCGTCCCCGACTTTGGCGTCCTCGATTTGCCGTTCATCTTTACGAACAACGCCCACGCCCACGCCGTCCTCGACGGCCCCGTCGGCCAGGGCATCCTCGCCAAACTGGACGACGTCGGCATCAAGGGCCTCGCCTATGCCGAACGCGGCTTCCGCAACCTGACGAACAGCGTCCGCCCGGTCCAGAGCGCCGCCGACATCAAGGGCCTCAAGATTCGCGTCATGGAAAACGAAGTCTACACCAACACCTTCAAGGCGCTTGGCGTCAACGCCGTTCCCATGGCGTGGGCGGAGACACTGACGGCGCTGCAGCAGGGCACCATCCAGGGTCAGGAAAATCCGGTCAACGTCATCCACTCCTTTAAACTGTGGGAATCGCAGAAATACGTCACCATGACCCGCCACGCCTACGCCTCGGCCATTTTCACCATGTCGAAACGGTTGTTCGACCGCCTGCCCGCCGATGTCCAGGAAATTGTCAAAAACGCCGCGCAGGAAGCGGCCGAATACGAACGGGCCTGGGTGGCGGAAAACGAAGCGCGCCAGATGCAGGAACTCCGGGACAACGGCATGGAAATAATCGAAAACCCGGATGTCGACAGCTTCAAGGCCGTCGTCCAGTCCGTTTACAACAGCTATCCGCAGTTCGCGTAAGATCTGAAGCGCATCCAGGACGCGGCTTAATAGGTCTCTTTTTTTTTTACGGGCGACGGAACGGCCGGACGCCTCGGCCGTCCCGTCTTCCCGATCCGCATGGGAGATCAGTACATGGCAGTCGTAAAAGTTTATCATCTTTTCAGCAGGTTGATTGACTGTATCTGCGGCGCACTCTGCGTCATCTGCGTCGCCGCCATGGTCGTCCTGACCGGCGCGCAGATTATCTGCCGGGAATTCTTCACCGCCCTCCATTGGAGCGAGGAACTAATCCGCTACCTCCTCGTCTGGGCCACGTTCCTCGGCGCCGGCAGCGTCTACCGCCGTTCCGGCCACATCAGTGTCGGCGTGGTGCAGGACCGTGTTCCGCCCCACCTTCGTACCGGCATGCGTATACTCTGCCACCTGCTCTGCGGCGCGTTTTTCGTCGTCGTCGTGGTTTACGGGCTGGACTACGCCGCCATGCAGTCGCGGCAACTCTCGGCCGCGCTCCGCATTCCCATGAGCAGGGTCTACATGGCCATTCCCGTCGGCTGCGCGATCATGGCCGTCCATGTCGTGGACAGGCTGTTAGCCATGATTGACGAACGACCGGACCGAAAGGAGGGCGCGGCATGACCGGTATCCTTATCCTTTCCTTCCTCGGCCTCCTTATCCTCGGCGTCCCAATCGCCTTTTCCGTGGCCATTGCCGCGACTGTCGTCCTGCTGGTCGGGGATATTCCTCTCATCCTCATTGTCCAGAAAATGTTCGCCTCGACGGATTCCTTTTCCCTCGTCGCCGTTCCCTTCTTCATCCTGGCGGGGGATTTGCTGGCCCGGGGGGCGATTTCCAAAAAACTGGTCGCCTTCGCCGAAGCCATCATGGGCCGGACCCGGGGGGCGTTGTCGGCCGTGTCCGTCATCGGCGGCATGTTCTTCGCCGCCATCTCCGGGTCGGGCGCCGCCACCACCGCCGCCGTCGGCGCCACCCTGATTCCGGAATTGAAGGAACGCCAGTACCGGGAAGACTCGGCCGCCGCCCTTATCGCCTCCGCCGGGTGCATTGGCGTCGTCATCCCGCCGTCCGTGCCCATGGTCCTCTACGCCGTCATAGCGGATCAGAGCGTGACCAGGCTGTTCCAGAACGGTTTTCTCCCCGGCTTCATGATGGGTGCGGTACTCATCGTCATCGCCCTGAAACAGGCTCATAACAGAAATTACCCGAAAGGCGCGCCCTTCACGCTGGCGAACGCGGCGAAGACCTTTGTTACCGCCATATGGGGCCTTCTTATGCCCCTTATTATTCTCGGCGGCATCTTTTCCGGGAAGTTCACCCCGTCCGAAACGGCGGCGGTGGCAGTCATTTATGCGGCGTTTGTCTCGTTCTTCATCTACCGCGACCTGACGATAAAAGAACTCGGGCGCATCATTCTCGGCAGCGCCAGGACGTCGGCGGTGATAATGATTATTATCGCCTGTAGCGGCATCTTCGGCTGGGTATTGGCGAACTGGCGCATTCCCGAAACCATCGCCCAGGCCGTCCTGGCCATTTCGGACAACCGCTACATCGTCCTTTTCCTGGTGTCCGTGATTATTCTTGTCGCCGGTATATTTATGGAGACATCCTCGGCCGTCATCCTCCTGACGCCGGTCTTCCTGCCGCTCATGCGGCATCTGGACATGAACCTGATCCACTTCGGCGTTCTCTTCACCATCGGCATCGCCATCGGCATGGTAACCCCGCCGGTTGCCATCAACCTGTTTGTGGCGTCAAGCGTCACCGGGTTGCCAATTGAGAAAATTTCCAGAGCCGTCATCCCGTACCTTATCGGGCTGATGGTCGCATTTTTTCTCTATGTTTATTTACCGCTCCTGTTCCCGTGGATCATATTCTAAGGAGTGTTCCGCCTCGGGAACGCTGTGCGCACAACGACGGAACACGTAAACGGGTTCGCCGCAACCGTGCCTGGTTGCGGCTTTTTTTCTCTGCGGCGCCCATGTCCGCCGTCAACCGCCACCTGATATGTGCGTCTGTACTTGCCGGTTGCGGTATGGACGGTTTTAAAGTACTGTAGCGACACTACGGAGATAAATCCGGTTCAACGGAACAGGGTGGAGGGAGCGGGCGGTCATGAAGGAAATCGTCGCCTTCGCGGTTGTCGCAATGGGCTTGTTTTTAGCCACGGCCGCATCGCCGGTGGTGGCGGCGGAAAGCGATCCGGACCGCGCTGCCGTGGTCGACGCCACAACGGCGGGCGGGCTGGACAGGGCATCCCTGAAGGCGGTCCAGAACAAGCTCCGGGCCGAGACCTTGGTAATAAACGGCACTATCGGCCTGGACGGCGTTCACCATTTTTTCGGCGCCGGACCGCTCGGTCGGGACGACGACACGGCGACCAGGTACTGGACGGCCTCGAGTTCGCTCCGGGCGAGGCCGAGCGGCGGCGGCATTGTCGCCGATCCCCTCACCGACGATGGAGGCGATACCGAACTGGTGGCGTGCATTGAACCGGAACCGTCCGGATTCTACGATACCATCGCGCTTGCCAGCCTACCCGTTCCGGCGAACAACGAGCACATGGTTCTGAATATCGCCGGGACCGTCTTTACCACGCTTGGCGGTCGCGTCGACGACCAGGCGTCGGCCTGTACAGATTTACCGGCCACCACTGACCACAGCCACGCCCCCACCTCCGGTACGACCGAATTCTCCGCCACTGCCGCCGGCACGGTCTCGAATGTCATACAAGTCGGCATGCGGGCCAGCCACGACGCCGCCGACATGGCCTTCGACCGGGCTATCGGGTACGGTTCCGTCCTCGCGGATATCGCCGCCGTCACCGGTGCCGACCCCGGACAAGCGGCCGACATCCTGAACGCCACCGCCCTCAACCGATTCCGGGCCGGTGGCATCGGCCGGTGGGACAGTGCCGAAGCCAGTGCCGCAGCTCCCGGATACCGCTATGACGGCCGCGGCATTACCGTTGGCTACGACCGGGCGGTACGGAACGTTATTTTCGGCGCCGCCTATTCGTACACGACAGGCGACTATGAGGAAAAAGCAGCCACCTCCCACGACGCCACCATCGACAGTCACGCCATCACCCTCTACGCATCATACCGTCACCGTTCCGGCCTGATCGGCGCCGTCGTCGCCGGGTACACCTTTTCGAACAACGACATCCGCCACCTTCAGGACGGCGAGTGGCGGGAACGGGATTTTTCAACGAGGACCTGGCATGTCAACGGCAAGATTGGCTACGAATTCAGTCCGGCTGAAAATTTCACCATAACGCCAACCGCCGGCATTGGTTTTATCGACGCGCGTTCGAGCGCACACGATGGCTTTCGCGGCGGAAATTTCGACCAGCGCCTCGGCCGGATGACCGCCAACACCGCGTATTTACCAGTGGAACTCCGCGCCGCCTATAAACGCCGGTTAGGCCCGGATCACGAAATGGGATTCAGCGTCAAAGGCGGTTATACCTATAGTTTTGCCGCCGGGGCGGCGCACGTGGACGTCTTTACCCACAGCCCGGCCGGGGCGGTTCACAGTGCCGTCGCCGGCCGCGACGGCGGCCACGGCGCCTACCGCGCCGGCGTCGGGGTGTGGTACCGTTACCGCTCCCTTGACGTCGGAATTAATTACGACCATACCGGCCGGTCGGAGAGTAAAAGTCATCGGGTATCGATAACAGCTTTTCTGAAATTTTAGGGAATTCACTTTCAAAAAACACGGTTAACATGTAATGCGAGTCGTTTTTTCTTTTTGATAACACGTCGACTTTTCCCTTGTATCCGCTATACTCAGACGAGCCGTATCCTGCTGGACCCGGAGTTTGCCGTCCGGGAGTGGCATGGGTGTTGCTTTACGGGCAAGAAGGTGGTAAACTACACTTATAAATTTCAACGCCAACATAAGAGATACTTTCCATAAATTTAACGAGAAAAGTTTTGGCGGGTGTATTATAGTGTAATTAATGGATTATGGTTCGGCCTGTACCCGACACCATCCCCGTGTCACCTGGCCCATCCTGAACAGAGCTATCCATCAATGGACTCGCCGGCTGGTTTTCGTCAATCCGGCTTCCTGCAATGATTTGGACCAGGATGACCTGTAGACTGACAAGCGAACGGTCCCCTCTGTCGGGACGGATTTCGTATGTACGCCAGCGACAATTTTCGTCGCTTTTTTCACTGAGGTACGTTTGCGCAACCGGATGGAAAGCGGGTGCGTCCTTGGGGCCTTCTAATATGGAGTCTTGAGTTGAATATTTAATCATTATTGGTTCATGGTCGAGGCGAACGACTGCTCTCACATCAGTACAAGATTAGGGATAGCCGACGGTATCCATTGCATCGATTTTCGCGATGCCCCGCCGTCCCTACCACCACGACCACGCCAAGGACATACACACTCGGCCGGCTTACGCCCGCCGAATACCGCCGGCACAGCCATGCGGCGGCATGAACTCGTCGCCGTATTTTGGGGGCGGCGGGTGTTGTGTGTCCTTGGGGAAGTGAGAGCCCCGTTCGCCCACAACGCAAGTGCCCGCTTCCCCCTTTTTTCATTCGGGGTCGGGGCGACGATTAATGAGGGCAAAACATGGGCAAAATCCCCAATGAACTCCGCGAAGCAATCGCCAACAACATAAAAATAGAGCGTATGAAGAAATTCCAGGGCCGTGGCTCTGGCAAGCGTTGCGCCGAAAGTTTCGGCGTCTCGCCACAACAATGGTCGCCGTGGGAACGCGGCATGCGCACGCCGGACGAGGCCCGACTCGAGCAGATAGCCCAGTTTTTTGAAGTCAGCGTAGAATATCTCCGCCGCACGAAAAACCTGCAGCACCTGTCCTATTCCGAATTCCACGCCGGCTTGAGTAATCGCAGTCACGACGCGGATGCGGCAGCGGAAGCGAACGCCGGTTCGAATCCCTATGCCGATGTTTTCGGTGAAATGCCCGCTCCCGCCTTCTCCGCCAAGGCGGAAATGGCAATTCCCGACGAGGCGTCGACGCCGCCGCCGGTATTCGGCATGAAAGCGGCCCGCCGCCTCGCGGTCGAGCGTTTTTGCCAGAGCCTGTACCAGATGATTCTTCTCGGCATCAAAATCGAGGTGGGGGTCGCCTGGCCGGAAGTGGACAAAAAATACGAAGCGGTGGGCGCCGGCGGAGTGGCGCGCGAACGGTAATCCCCGGTCATGCTCAAACGATTTGCCCGTGCCGGCGTCTCGTGGCCGTCTCCTGGAAGTGTTTCACGGTCCCGGCCAGGCGGTGGGACAGCATTATCTGTCAGGACGACTCCGATCACCGCCGGCGGGCAATGACGCCATCTTTTTTCCGATTTTTCCCGGAGGATGGGAACGGCACGGCATAGAAGTAACTATTATGCGGTCGGAGACGCGATGGCCGTGGCATGACTGCGTGAAGAAAAATGTGAATTTTTCCTTGCGTTCGGTCGATTGTCAAGTATAGTGAATCGCGTGTTGGTGTTTTTGAATCACGACGCGTCGCGGTTGTGGACGCTTTTCCCAATGGATAGTGCATGAAGCCGATGGTGTGCTGGTATTACTTTATGGTGGGTTTGACTCGACAGTCCTTCCGGTAGACCGGAACGCGACGCACAGAATACTTTGGAATGTCGACTCAAACCCTTTAAAACTTCCGCTTCGAGGCGGAAGTTTTTTTTATTGGCCTTAAACATTTTACTCGTTGATTTCGATTGTGCCGCTCTTGGAAATAAGGATGGATTCACAATGATTTGCATTCCCCTCAGCGCCAAAACCAACCAGGAAATGATTGCCCTCGCCCGCCAGGCCTCTTCCGAACCGGCCGATCTGTACGAACTCCGTCTCGACATCCTGGAAGAGCCGGCCATGGTGGAAGAGATAATCGCCGCCTGCGACCGCCCGGTCATGGCCACCTGCCGTTCCGTCAACGAAGGCGGCAGCTTCCGTGGCAGTTACGCCCAGCGCCGCGACATCCTCCGCCGCTCCATCCAGGCCGGCGTCGAATACGTCGACTGCGAAGCGAGCGATATGGAAAGCCTCCGTGGCTTCGGCCCGAGTAAACTCGTCATCAGCATGCACGATTTCAACGGAACGCCGTCCGATCTCGATTACCGCATCTCCGCCCTCACCGCCACCAAGGCGGATTGGGTCAAGTTCGCCGTCACCGCCCACCGGCCGGCCGACAACCTCCGCGTTTTCGAAGCCATGACCCGTTGCCCGAAGCCGGTTATCGGCATCGCCATGGGGGAAATGGGGCTGGTCAGCCGGGTGCTTGGCCAGCGGTTCGGCTCCCGACTGACCTTCGCCAGCCTCGATTCCGGCCGCGAATCCGCTCCCGGCCAGATCACCGCCCGCCAACTGTCCGGCCTGTACCGGTACTACCACATTGACAACGACACCGAACTCTACGGCGTCCTCACCGAGCCCGGCGATGGCGGCCGCGACCAGGTGATGGCGATGAACCTCGCCTTCCGGAACACCGGCCGGAACGCGGCCTGCCTGCCGTTCGCCGCCAATAACGCCGACGACTTCCTCCGCACCATGCCCATTGCCCTCGGCATCCAGGGTCTCCGCATCGCTCCGGCGCACCGGAAGGTGGCACTCGAATTCGCCGACGAAGCCACCGATCGGGCCAGGCGCGTCGGCGCGGCCAGCGTCCTTATCCGTCACGACGGTTACTGGCTGGCGGACAACGATCGCGCCGCCCGGACAGGCGACTGTTACAGCCCTTTTCTCCGGATGCGTCTCAACATGGCGTCCTCGGCGTAATCGGTTACCGGGCGCGCGGAGTTACATCGCGCTTTTGAATGACTTTATGAAGCTGTTCAGAAGGGGCTTTTTGGCGCTGTTCCGTTTCTTGACAATACTGACCTTCCATACCGGCAACGTCGGCGCCGTGGTGAAAAACCGTGGCGCCGGCGGGTCAATCGGCGACAGCGTGTACGAGAACGGCACAAAGGCCACCCCGACATTATGCGACGCGAGGTGAATGGCGGTGGAGACGCTGGCCGTCGTGACGGCGATTTCCGGCACCATGTTTTCGGCCGCGAAAAACGCCTCCGCCGAATCGCGGAGGCGCATGTGTTCCTGGGACAGGATAAACCTGGCATCGGCGAGGTCCGCCGGCGCGATATACGGGTACTCTCCTTCTTCCCGGACCACGGCCTTGTCGCACAGCGGGTTTTCCGGCGACAGGGCGAGGAGGATTTCTTCGTAGAACAGCACCTCGTAACTGAGTGAGCGGTTCCGGTTCGTTTCGACAATGACCGCGACATCGATGTCTCCACTCAGGAGTAATTCCTCGAGAAGAGCCGACGTTTCCGTATGGATAATCACCTCCACCTGCGGGTTGTCCTGGCTGAAGACGGGGAGTACTTTCGGCACCAGGGTTTTACTGAATGTATAGGATATGCCGAAGTGGATTCGCCCGGCGACGCCCTGGGCGATGGCGCCGAGTTCGGCATCCATCTCATGCTTAATCCGTAAGAGGCGGTTGGTGACTTCAAGGAATTTTTCGCCGGCCTCGGTCAGGTGCAGTCCGTGCTGGACACGGGCGAACAGCGGGCAACCGGTCTTTTCCTCGAGGCGGCCGAGGGTTTTCGACAAGGTCGACTGGCTGACAATGAGCTTGTCCGCCGCCCGCGAAAGGTTGCGTTCCGCCGCCATGGCGGCGAAGTATTCCAGTTCCCTGAAGTCCATTCCCGGTCACTCCTCTTCCTCTTTTTCCGCACCGCACCTTTACAGACATCACCTCGCAAAATCCAATAACAGCTTGGTAAAATGCTCTGTCGCCTCGTCCGGCCGGATATTCTTGAGCCTTGTCAGGTAGACGTCCATCACCACCGGATCGCCAATGGAGTAAAAGGACGGCGATTCGGAAAACCGAAAGTGCTGCGTGCCGGTGGCCGGGGCAAAGCTGACGCCGGCGCCGGTGGCGGCGACACGGATGGCGGTGAGGACGCTCCGCATCTGCATAAGGA
>JAJBTL010000075.1:0-9448 GCA_020860865.1 Planctomycetota bacterium
ATAAGGCGCTTGCTTCGGAAAATTGCACCGTCGGATAATTCAGACAGAACCTAAATCCAACACGTGATCAACAAGATGTATATACCATAAATGCATAACTCGAGAAAACATTGGAGATACTATGAAAATGTCCGAGCAAAGTGTCCTGGATGAATTATCCAGAGGACTCGATTTGATTGAAAAAACGACACCTATGATTCACAATTATGCCCGTATTGATCCAAAGATTATTGAAGTTACTGAAGGTGGTATTGAATATCGCTTTATAGTCTACCATAAAGAATCAGAGGAGTGGTTTAACCAGGGGACGATCGACTATGTATTGTCTTCCCTTAGCAACACGCCATTCATCTCTTCTGACGATGTGGTATTCGATCTCGGTTGTAACTCCGGATATCATACGGTATGGTTTGCAAAATATTGTTCGAATGGGCATGTCTACGCTTTTGATCCGGTTCCATGGAACGCGGTTGCTACGCGAGCCCAAGCCAAGATCAACGCTTGCAACAACGTTACGGCATATTCTGTAGGCCTTGGGTTTCCGGAAAGGACAATTGATATTGTTTCCACAACAGCACAAACCTATGATGCGCATATTGCCGAACCTGGGAAAGATCAAAATTCCCTGACTATCACTGTTCATCTTCCTGAACGATACCTGTATCATAATCCAACGTTTCTAAAGATGGATATCGAAGGAGCGGAAATAGAGTTGGCTAAAACAGGACTTTTTAGCCATCCATCAATTCAACGTGGATATGTTGAAATGCATAAAGAATTCATTCTTGCCGGCGGCGGCAATCCAAACGATGTTCTTCATCAGCTTGTTAGTGCTGGGTATACATTGTACTTTGTGGAAGGTTCTCCAATCGATGCAAAGGTAAACTTCAATCCTGTCAGTCCGGCTGATCCAGTCAGTACGCCAGTCTACTTTTTCCAAAAAAGGTAAGGTGAATACGCGAAGAAATTATGTCTATCCTCTCTCTGCCGCGTATACTTTACGAGTCTTTTATACGTGACTCCGTCCGATTGCACCGTGTACTTGATGGCGCGTTACGTTGGCGTTTCTGGGGTATTTTCGCTTTACAGATCACATTGGCAATTGTAGAAGCCCTTACCATTCTCATTATAGCCTTTTTCACGCTGAGTGTTTCATCCCCGGATACGGCGATGAACAGCGTTTGGATCCGGAGGATTCTTTCGCTTTCTTCCTCCCTGCAAATGTTCTGTGAATCTCCCCGGAATTTTATTATCTTCACGTCGATTTTGATGATGGCTTTCATTGTCGCCAAAAATAGCATTACCGCGACGACACTCTTTTCCTCAAATCTTTTTGCGGAAATAGTATCCCTCAATATCGTCCGTAAGACAATTCGCCGTTTTTTCGCCAAGGATTATTTCTGGCACCTGTCCCCTGAAAGCGGGGATGTTCTTTTTAGGATGTCCACTCGCACTCAACTGTCAACTATGATTGTGCTGTTATTGCAACTGTACAGTAATATTATTTGCTCTCTGGCATTGTTTATTAGCCTGTTTCTCGCCGAACCCAAATTGACCCTGCTTGTGGTGAGTGTTTTCTCTATAGTTGGATCGACCATCTACCTCGCCTTGCATCGACGCATTGATAGTGCCGGAGCCGAAGTGCACCGCGCCGCGGGTGAGGAAGGAATGGCGATGGGTGCGACGGTGCAGGGTATGCGAGAAGTTTTGCTGTATCGGCGCCAGAAGGTGTTTTATGGCAAAATAGTGGATGCCATTCGCGCGAGCATCCGTCCCCGAGTGTTTCTTGGCATATCGGGAGCCATTCCCTCATGGTTGCTGGAAACTGCGGGATTCGGCGTCGTATGTAGTGTCATTATTAGCATGATTCGTTCTGGTGACGGTCTTCCACGCATCATTACCGCCATGTCCATGCTTATGCTTACCGCTTGGCGAGTGCTTCCCTTCGTCAGCCGCATTGTCGCCAACGCAATCGTCATCCGGGGAATTCGCCCGGCCGCACTGCAATGCCTTTCTCTTCTGGAATCCTTTATTCAGGAAGCGACCGAACCGGCACTTGTTCCCAACCCCGATTTTACATTTCATGATAGCATCGAATTTCGCGATGTCGGTTTCAGCTATCCCACCGCATCCTATCCCGCACTCGTAAATATATCATTTTCAATCCGCAAAGGTGAGCGTGTCGGCCTTATCGGCCTGTCCGGCGCGGGAAAAAGCACGTTGGCCTATCTGTTATCCGGATTACTTAAACCACACACGGGCGAAATCATTGTGGACGGCCGCGTTTGTGGACCGAATGAAGGCGCCGCCTGGCTTGAGCGTGTGGCATTTGTGCCACAGGTTCCCTTTCTCATGGGAGGAACGATAGGTGACAATGTGATGTTCGGCCGCTGGGGCGAACAAGTCGATAAGGAAGACATAGAGCGTGTATGCAGACTGGCTGCAATGGATTTTGTTTTTGACGATCCAGCTGGATTAAACCGCATAATCGGTCCAAATGGAGGTGGTCTATCCGGTGGACAAAGCCAGCGCGTGGCTATCGCCCGAGCGCTGTTCGTCAAACCTGAAGTCGTCATATTCGATGAGGCCACCAGCGCGTTGGACCAAGCCGGCGAAAATACCATAAAACAAACCATAGATACTCTGCCAGAGCATCTCACATGCATCATCATTGCGCACCGTCTTTCGACCGTTGAGGAATGCGACAAACTTTTCTGGCTTGAGAAAGGTGCGATCCGTACATCAGGGACCCCTGCCGAGGTCCTTCCGCAATACCTCCAGTCCATGAAGGTTAACCCGTCGGACAAGTAGACACGTTTTTTCTATAAAAATCCAGGTGAGACACCGGAAGAAGCAAAGAGGTGTTTTTTATGCAGTTGGGATATAACACCCGTAAGCGACTGAAACGTGACTATCTCGGATTTATCCCGAAAATTATAAAAAAACTGTCACCGGTTATCCATGAGGACAATGTCCACATCCTGCCCGGCGGCAACGCCGTCGGAACCGGCCGGAACATCGACAAGGCAGTTCGCCCCGACCAGGCTGACGAGGGCGCGGTTGCCGACGTCGCCGGTGAAGCCGACGCGTCCGCCCCGGACCACACCGGGAACGAACCGGCGCAGCCGGCTCTTTTTCGAAAACGCCTGATCGAGCCTGGCCACGGCGCGGACGTTGTCCGGGTCGCCTCGCCCGGCCAGCCGCCGGATAAGCGGCACCGCCAGGAGTTCGAATGTGACGAAACTGGCAAAGGGATTTCCGGACAGGCACAAAACAACCTTCCCGTTCGCCTCCAGCGCCAGCGCCGGCGTTCCCGGCATCACCGTTACGCCGTGGAACACTGTCCGCGCCCGGAGGAGCCGCGCCGCATCCGGGAGGGCGTCCCGAAGTCCCACCGACACGCCGCCTGTTGTGACGACGGCGTCGGCGTCGGCGAGGAGTTCCCGGAGCGCGTCGGCGATGACGGCCGGGTCGTCCTTTACCGCCCGCGTGTCGGTCACGCCGCCGCCGAGTTCCCGGATGCGGGCGGCGATCATCGGCCCGTTCGAATCGTAAATCCCGGCCGGACCGGGCGTCGTCCCGGCGGCGGCCAGTTCCGACCCGGTGGACAGGACGGCAAGGCGCGGTCGTCGGTACACTGTTGCTGCGCCGAAGCCTTGGCCGGCCAGCAGGGCGAGACGGGCGTGGTCGAACACATCCCCGGAATCGCGAGCATCTGTTCAGGACGCACGAATTCCCCCTTGAAAACCACGTTCTGATAGCGTTCATGCCTGACGCGGATGGCGACAACGTCCGCGCCCATGTCGGTTTCTTCCTGGCGGACGACGCAGTCGGCGCCCGGCGGCAGCGGCGCCCCGGTCATGATGCGGGCGGCGCTGTGCGGCCGGAGCGGCGCCGGTGCGTCCCCGGCGTGAATGAGCTGGCTCACCGGCAGCAGCGCCGGCGCCGCCGCCGTGACGTTGTCGAGGTCGGCGTGGTGCAGGGCATAGCCGTCAAGCGGGGACCGGTCGAACGGCGGTTGCGCCGTCCTGGCGACGACCGGTTTCGCCGCGACGCGCTTTACCGCGTCCGTGAGCGGCAGCGTTTCCACGTCGACGACGGCGCTGGCTGATTGAAGAAGGAGGCCTGTCGCTTTTTCAAGACTGACAGGAGAACGCGATTGCATGGACTTCCTTTCACACGGCAATCAACCCCGGCGCACCGAGGCTGTAGCGTGGTCGATTTTCCCGTGAAACGGCAGTTTTACCACTAAAAAGGCCGTCCGGAGACGACCCTTCCGTCAGGCGGGATCGCGGCGCGGTCATTAGGGATTTACCGGCGGGAGAGTCGAGGCCGATTACGCCTTGCCGGCCGAACCGGCCAGTTCGATTTTTCGCCGAACTGTCTTCCGCACCGCCGCCACGGCCGCTTCCGATGCGAGGCGCGGCTCGTATTTCCCGGTCGCGAAATACTCCCGGAGCCCGTCCCGATACGCCACTTTCATTTCCGTGCCGACGTTGAATTTGCTGACGCCGATGGCGATTATCGTCCGCACTGTCTCGTCGGACAGGCCGGAACCGCCGTGGAGGACGAGCGGGACGTCGACGGCCTGACGCACTCGTTCAAGGAGGCGGAGGTCCAATTTCGGCTCCAGCTTTGTCAGGCCGTGGACATTCCCGATAGCCGGGGCGAGGGCGTCGATGCCGGTATCCCGGACAAAATCCGCCGCCTGGTCCGGGTCGATGAGGGTCAGTTTGATGTCGTCGTCTTCGCCGAAGACCGCGTCCTCGATACCGCCGACCGCGCCCAGTTCGGCCTCGACGCTGATACCCCGGGCATGGGCGAACTCAACCACCGCCCGGGTCAGCGCGGTGTTTTCCTCAATCGGTTTCCGCGACCCGTCAATCATGACGGAACTGAACCCGGCCGCGACGCACGCCTCGGCCAGTTCCAGGCTGGCGCCGTGGTCGAGAAGGACCGCCACCGGCGTCCGCACCGCCTCCGCCGCCTGCAACCCGAGCGCCGCCGCATGCCTGACACCCATGTAGTCGACATAGCGGCCCGACACCATGAGGATGACCGGCGACTCCAGGCTTTCCGCCTCGAGAGCGATGCCCTGGGCGGTCGGATGGTTGTAGAAATTAAACGCGGGCACAGCGTACCCTTCCCGCTGGCCACGGCGGAGCAGGTCACCCATCGGTACAAGCATGGCGGTCTCCTATAGACATATTTCCTGAAAGAGGTTTTCCTGGTACGACGAGGCGTTGTTTCGTTGTTACACCTTGGTGTCGTCCTTAAATCTCCTCAATGACTTTATTTTCACCAAGTTACTTTATGAAAAAAGCTGGTGCGGAGTCAATTGTTTATCAAATTAGCCGGAATGTACAGCCTGAATATTTCAGTTGACAAACGGTTATTGTGTAATAAACTTACAAAAGTATGAGCCATTTACTCGGTTTTTTCCATGTGAACGGCTTGGCGAAATTTCACTCTGACGGTTGATCCAAGTAAACAAGGTTGCACTAACCGGAGCGAGGCATCCCCCACCTTCTTTCATATGGGGATCACCTCTCCATTGTCGCCAAGCAGATGCGCAGGCCAAACGAAATTACCCATTGGGAACTAAAAAATACGGAGCGCGACGACTGCCTCGCCGCCCTCGCCGCCGCCGGTGCCACGGCCGCAAGTTCCGGGAATTGATTGAAAAGGAAGAGGGAGCCATGACCAGTCTGTACGACATTCCGAAACAGCATTACGCGAACGGCGCCGGCATCTATTCGGTCTGTTCCGCCCACCCGGTCGTTCTCGAAGCCGCCGCCCGCCACGCCGTGTTGGACGACAGCCTCCTCGTCGTCGAAGCAACGTCGAACCAGGTCGATCAGTACGGCGGCTATACCGGCATGAAACCGGCCGAATTCCGCGCTTGGGCGACGTCCCTGGTCGAACGCTTCGGCCTCCCGGCCGACCGGCTGGTCCTCGGTGGCGATCACCTCGGTCCCAATCCCTGGCGGCGCGAAACGGCTGCCGAAGCGATGGCGAAAGCGGGCGAACTCGTCCGCCAGTTCGCCGCCGCCGGGTTCCATAAAATACACCTTGATTGCAGCATGGCCCTCGGCGGCGACGCCGGTTTGGCTCCGTCCCAGGAATTGGTCGCCGAACGCGCCGCGTCCCTCTGCCGCATTGCCGAAGAAGCGGCGGCGGCGGCCGGTCATCCGGCGCCAGTGTACGTCATCGGTACCGAAGTGCCTATTCCCGGCGGTGTCGACCACGAACTGGACGACAGCCTGCAACCGACCGCCGTCCCCGATGCCGCCGTCACCCTGGAGGCGCACCGCGCCGCCTTCGCCGCCGCCGGCCTCGAGGCGGTCTGGCCCCGGATTATCGCCATGGTAGTCCAGCCGGGCGTCGAGTTTGGGAATTATTCCGTCGTCCTCTACGACCGGAGCAAGGCGGCCGACCTGTCGTCGTTCATTGCCTCACAGGACGGTCTTGTCTTCGAAGCCCATTCCACCGACTACCAGTTGGAGAGCGGGCTCCGGGACCTTGTCCGCGATCACTTCGCCATCCTGAAGGTCGGCCCGTGGCTCACCTATGCCTACCGGGAGGCCCTGTTCGGCCTGAACGACATCGCCCGGGAACTCGGCCGTCCGGCCGAACTCCGGAACGTCATGGAAGCGCGGATGCTGGCGAATCCCGGCTACTGGCAAGGCCATTATCACGGCACGGCGGAGGAGCAGCGCCTGGCCCGGATGTTCTCGTACAGCGATCGGGCCCGCTATTACTGGCCCGACGCCGACATCGACGCCGCCGTCACCGGACTTCTGGACGGCCTGTCCGGTGTCGAAATCCCGCTCCCCCTTCTTGGCCAATACCTGCCGCACCAGTACGACGCCGTTCAGGAAAAACGCATCGCCAACCGGCCCCGCGACCTTGTCATGGACGCGGTCATGCGGGTGGTCGGCATTTTCGCCCGCGCCGCCGGCGTCTCCGGGTCGAAGGTCGGGTAGACCGGCCTGAGGCGACAGCGCCGCTGCGCCGTGGAAAGTCTGCCGTCATGGAGAGAGGAGCCGATCATGCCTCATATCGTCACCATCGGTGAAATCCTTGTCGAAGTCATGGCCCGGGACATCGGCCAGACCTTTCTCGAACCAGGTCTCTGGCAGGCGCCGTATCCAAGCGGCGCGCCGGCCATTTTCATCAGCCAGGCCGCCCGGTTCGGCGCCTCCACCGGCATGGTTGGCTGCGTCGGCGACGACGACTTCGGCCGGCTCAACCTGAACCGCCTCCGGAGTGACGGCGTCGACGTCTCCGCCATCGCCGTGAGCCCGGACCGGGCCACCGGCTGCGCCTTTGTCACCTACCGGCCTGACGGTGGCCGCTCGTTCATTTACCATATCGGGAGCGCCGCCGCCGGCCAGATTCACCCCGACCAAATTCGCTCCGGCTGGCTCGACGACTGCCGCTACCTCCATGTCATGGGTTCCGCCTTCACCATCCCGGGCGTCTTCGAAGCGGTCAACAAGGCCGCCGCCATTGTCAAGAATAACGGCGGCAAAATCAGCTTTGACCCGAACATCCGCCCGGAACTTCTGGCCCGCGATACAGTCATGCGGGACCGCATCCTCGCCCTGTACCGCCAGGCCGACCTGCTCCTCCCCGGCCTTGACGAACTGCCGGTCCTCACCGGCGAGGCCGACATGGACCAGGCCCTCGGCCGTATTTTCCAGGACACCCCCGCCGAGCATGTGGTGGTGAAAAAAGCGGCCAAGGGCTGCACCTACATGGGCCGTGACGACCGCTTCGACGTCGATCCGTTCCCGGTGGACGAGGTCGACCCGACCGGCGCCGGGGACTGTTTCGGCGGCGCCCTCGTGGCCAGTCTGACCCTCGGAATGCCGATCCGCGAGGCGGTTGTCCTCGCCGCCGCCGCCGGCGCCCTTGCCGTCACGAAAAAAGGGCCGATGGAAGGCGCGTCGTTCCTGGACGATGTCAAACAGTTCGCCGGCGAACGGCTGGACCTCGTCGCCCGGAGTACATAAGGGACTTTCAAATCCGTGCTCTCACGAAAATTTTCGCATTGCTTCAGGCCCAAAAAATGAGGAATTCCTTTCGCGACCCATGTCCGTTATAATGAAACGTTTCTTACAGCCGGTTTCATACCGTATCAGTATCGAACCGTACACGCAGCATGTCCGGGCATGAAGGGAACCGCGATGGTCGACTCTGTATTTACCCGCATCCGCAGCCTGATGGCCAGTCTGACGCCCAGTGAGGCCAAGGTGGCGGAGTATTGCCTGAACAATCCGCAAGGCATTCTGGCGAATTCCATCTACACCGTCGCGGACGAGGCCGGCGTCTCCATCGCCTCGGTGAGCCGCCTGTCATCCGCTCTCGGCTACCGGGACTGGAAGGAAATGCGCCTCAGTCTCGCCAAGGATTCCGTCAGCATGGACAACCCGGTCTATCCGGAAATCTCCAACGACGATTCCGACGACTCCGCCATCGACAAGGTTTTCGACGGCAACATCATGTGCCTCCGAAACACCTATCGTCAACTGAACCGCGCCGACCTCCTCCGCGTCGTCGAAGCCGTCGCCGCTTCCGACCGCATCCTGTTCTTCGGGTCCGGCGGGTCCGGCCACATCGCCAAGGACGAAGCGCTCCGCTTTTCCCACCTGACCGCGACCACCGAGGCCGGCACCGAAGACTACCAGATGATGATCCAGGCGTCGAAGATGCGGGAAGGCCAGGTGGCGTTCGGTTTTTCGAATTCGGGCCGGAGCCGGGCGACGGTGAATGTCATCACGGAAGCGCGGCGCCGTGGCGCCCTCACCGTGGCGATTACGAACTTCTCGGCGACGCCTCTCGAGCGGGCGGCGGAAATCACCTTCCAGACCGCGTTCCCGCGTGGCGGCGGCATCACGGCCGCCCTGACCGCCCGGGTCGGGCTCCTTACGATTATGGACGCCATTTACGTCCTCGCCGCCCAGCACGGCAGCATGTCGCCGGAAGTGGAGTACATGAACAAGGTCCTCGAGGACAACTTCCGCGTCCCCGGCCGGGCCCGGTCGGGCGGCAAGCGGAAGAAATCCGCGGAGTAACCGCTCTACACCATCATGCATGCGCAAAAAAGCCCGGACGCACAGGTCCGGGCTTTTCGCATCAATGGAGTGGCACGCCGGCCACAAAATCACGTCAACCTTATTTGCAGAGGTTGTACGTCTCTTCGGCAATCCACCCTTCCTCGTCGGTGGGGATGACGAGGATCTTGATTTTCGACCCGTCCATGGAAAGGTCGACTTCGCGGCCCCGGGCGTCCTTGTTCTTTTCCTGGTCGAGGGCGATACCGTAGTTCTCGAGGTTCGACACGCTGGCGGCGCGGACCTTCGGGCCGTTTTCGCCAATGCCGCCGGTGAAGCAGATGGCGTCGACCCGGCCGAGAACGGCGAGGTAGGCGCCGATATACGAC
>JAJBTL010000075.1:9458-10944 GCA_020860865.1 Planctomycetota bacterium
ACATGTCGATAGCCAGTTGCGCCCGGGACTTCTTGTCTTCGGCGGCGGCGGCTTCGAGGTTCCGCATGTCGTTCGACACGCCGCTGACGCCGAGGAGGCCGGACTGCTTGTTCATCATCTTGTCGATATCGGAGACCTTGGAGTACTCCGGCTTCGACACGAGGTAGGGGATGATGGCCGGGTCGATGTCGCCGCAGCGCGTGCCCATCATGAGGCCGGCCAGCGGAGTAAAGCCCATTGTGGTATCGACGGACTTGCCGCCCCGGACCGCCGCCATGGAGCAGCCGTTCCCGAGGTGGCAGGTGATGAGGTTGACTTCCGTCGCCGGCTTCCCGAGGATGACGGCAGCGCGGCTTGTGATGTAGGCGTGGCTGGTGCCGTGGAAGCCGTACTTCCGGATGCGGTATTTTTCGTAGGTGTCGTACGGCAGCGGGTAGAGGAACGCTTCCTTGGGGAGCGTCTGGTGGAAAGCCGTGTCGAACACCGCCACCATCGGCACGCCCGGCAGGGCGTTCCGGCATTCATTGATGCCGATGAGGTTCGGCGGGTTATGGAGGGGGGCGAGGTCGGAACATTCCTCGATGCAGGACAGCACTTCCTGGTCGATACGAATGGCGGCCGAATAGCTTTCGCCGCCGTGGACGACCCGGTGGCCGACCGCGCTAATTTCCTTCACTGTCGTGAGGACGCCCATTTCCGGCGAAGTCAGGCAGCCGATGATGAGTTCAATGCCGACCTTGTGGTTGGGGATGGACTGCTTGAGTTCGAACTTTTCGTCGCCCCGGCGGTGGGTGAGGATGGAGTCGGACTCGCCGACCTTTTCCGCCAAGCCTTTGGCGAGCACCTTCTTTTCCGGCATTTCATACAACTGGTATTTGATTGACGAAGACCCGCAGTTGACAACCAGAACAATCATAATTGACGATCTCCCGAATAGTGGTCCGCAGACGTTAATTACACAATGTATTCATGAAAAGAGAATAATCAAAAAGGAATGGGATGAATTTTTCAAGACGCCACTATACGACCGATCATGGCGTTTCGCAATGAAAATTACCGTGAAAATCCGTATAAAACCGGGAAGATAAAAAAAGCCGCCGGTGCCGGCGGCCTTTCATCATACGTTCAATGGTGGAAAATTCTAACTATCCCTGCAAGTCGATAAGCGTGCCGTTCATCTGGTCAGCCGTGCGGACGGCGGCGGCGTTAAAGCCGTAGGCGGAGGAGGCGCTCATCTGGTTGATGCGTTCGTTAATCGGATCGGTGTTGGACGTTTCGGCATAGCCGGAACTGAAGCTGACATCGTCGCCGCCCTGAGCCGGGGCGACAGCGCCCGGACGGGGCGGGGCGTAGGTGGCGGTGGCTTGGGTGCCCTGGCCGATATCATTGATGTACGATGCGTCCGCAGTGGCGACCTCGGACGACCGGAAGTTTTCCGTGTTCGCGTTGGCGACGTTATTGGCGGCGACATCGGTCCGGAGTTGGT
>JAJBTL010000346.1 GCA_020860865.1 Planctomycetota bacterium
GCGGTTCACCGCCGCCCTCGCGAAAGCGGTGGCCTGGCTCACGCAACACGGCGGGGACGAATGCCGCGACGTCGCCGCGAAGTATTGGCCCGATCTCCCCGCCGACAAGGCCGTCGCCCTCATCGACCGCTACCGCCAGGCTGGCATGTGGGAGGGAACCGCCATTCCGGACCGCGCCCTGGCGCGGTGGCAGGGGTTCATGGCCGACAGCCTCCTGGTCGAAAAGCCGTTGGAATATGGGGAAATCGTCGACGTCAGGCCGCAGGAGTTCGCCGCCGGCCAGGAAGGGGGAGCGCGCCATGGATAAACTGCACATTTCGGCGACCAGCGTCGCCATGAACTACCTTCCGGAATATCTGGCGGTGGAATTGGGGTATTTCAAGGATGTCGATCTTGAAGTGACCAGTGAAGCGCCGGCGGATTGGACCGATGTCCTGAAACACGTCGACTCCGGCCGGGCGCAGATTGTGCTTGGTGGCATTTGGGTTCCGTCCATCTACAAGCTGCGGGTGAAGGAATATTATGCCTTCGCCAAGGTAACGTCCAGGTTTTCCAGCCTGCTGCTGGCCCGCGAACCGCGCCGGGTGGAAGATTTCAAATGGACGGATCTTGAAGGCAAAACCGTCCTTATTCCCGGCAGCGGCGGCGCCAGCGGCGGCATGTACCTGCCGCAATGCGCCAAGGAGGGCGGGGCGGACATCTCCAAAATCAACGTCATCTACGACTTCGCCGGCGACGTGATGTCCGAGTGTTTTCTCGGCGGCTGGGGCGACATGATTTCCTTGATGGCCCACGCCGCCGCCCAGATGGTGGACACCGGCAAGGCCCACATCGTCGCCGATCTCACCACCTGGAACAAGTCCGTGCCGTGGAGCGTGTATTACGCGACGGCGGAGTTTTTCGAGGATCCGGGTCGCGTCGAACTGTTGGGCCGGTATACCCTGGGGTTGCAGCGGGGCGTAACCTGGCTCCTGGAGCACGACGCCAAGGATTGCGTCGACCTCTTGACCCGGAAGTGGCCGAAAGTCCCGGCCGACGCCGCTGTGGAGACTATCAACATGCTGCGCCGTCAGGGCATGTGGGACACCACGGTCCGGATCAAGGAGGACGAACTCGCCCGCTGGGAAGGCTTCATGGTCGACACCTATGTCATCGACAAGCCGCTGGCATACGAGGAAATAGTCGACCGGAGGCCGTTTGAATACGCTGCGGAAAAGCTGGGAATTGATCCAATGAGTTGAAGTACAGTTCTCCGCTGGTTTTTCGATGCCATCCCCTATTATGGGGATGGCATCGTATTTTGGGAGTCGTTCGCTACGGAGAGAGTGTCTGCAAGCACGATGCGGCAGCGATTCGGGACGGGAGTAAAAAAGAACTCCCCGCTTTCCCAATAAAGCGGGGAGCTCCCTTTTTGATCACTTTGGGGAAAGTGAGATCGTTAGACGCTCCGGTCGATAATACTGGGACCGCCGCCGGCGCGTTTGCCTTGCTTATTATAGATATTATCCTTTTGAATAGCGTCATTCAAGGATTTCATAAAAGATTCCACATGTTCGATACTTGCCTTGAGAAGTTCCGCGTTGTGGCGGGTCTTCAACTGGCACGATTCGAGAAGCTCCTTAAGTTCGTTCCGGACGGCGAGAAGACGGGATTTTTCCGGTTCTTCCAGGTGTTCAATGACATCGATGATTTTAATGACGTCGTCGCCGAGGCCGAGGCCTTTTTTCACCAGGGGCATAACGGCCTGGCGTTTCTTTTCTTCCTCTTCGATGCGGCCGACCAGTTTCTTTTCTTCCGCCACCGTGCTTTCGAGTAGGGCAATGTCGCCTTTTATAATGCTGTCCTTCTTGGCGTCGGCGATGACGAGCATTTCCTTGTGGATTTCGATCTGGCGTTCGAGAATGCCCTCGAGCATGCCGACGGCGCGCTTCAGGGCCGCTTTCGCTTCGCTGTCCATGATCGTCCACCTTTCTGTCAAGTGTGCCGCGACCGATGCGGCGCCTATTCGCCGATGCCGGCGACACCGCTTATGGCCGGCGTCGGTTCGACGGTTTGTTCGGCGCTTCCGTTAGTACTGTCTCCGGCGGCGGAGCCCGCCTCCGACGACCGGACCCGGTAGCTGGCCATCATCGATTCGTAGATGAGGTCGGTCAGTCCATAACCACTTCCTTGCGCCAGCGTTTTCGACTGCTCGGTATCGAGCATGTCCTGGAAGAACTTCTCGCCATTGTCGCCGTGCATGGCCTCGTTCTCATTAACCGTGGCCCGCATCGACTTCATCACCTGGTTCATGAAGACGGACACGAAGACCTGGGCGACGCCCCGGACCTTCTTCTCCAGTTCGTCCTCTTCCGTCACGCCCTGGCCGAGTTTAAGCGCTTCGGCCCGTTCGGCGGCGCGGTTTTCCTTGCTCTGCTGGAAGGCGGTCATCCCGCCCGGTTTCGGGCTCATGCCGAGTGCGTCGAGTGCGTTCATTATACCTTCCTCCTGCTTTCCGTCGCCATGGCAAAAACCGTTCGATTCACGTATTTTACGCCCTTGGCAAAAGTTGGTCCTATCGTTGTAAACCCGTGCCTACTGGTTGATCAGCTTCGCGTTGATGGCACCCGAGGCGAGAAGCTGTTCAAAAATGGTAATCACCTGTTCCGTCGTTAAACCCATGGCGTTCAGGGTATCTATAAGGGTCTGAAGGTCGGCGTTGGAACCTGGTCCGCCCAGTTCGACAACATTCCGTGGCGTATCGTTTTCAAGCACATAGGCGGCCGGTTCCTCCGGCGTCTCGGGTCGGACCCGGACAGTTTTGTCCTGGAGGCTGACCGTGGCGTCGGATACCCGGACGTCCCCGGTGATAACGATGGAATTCATCGCCCGATTGACAAGTATCGTCGCCGGCCGGTCCACCGCGACCGGGACGTCGAGGACGCTCGCAATGTATCGGGTCGTCTCGTACCGGTAACGGTCAGGTATCCGGACAATCACCTGGCCCGGGTCTTTGGCGATGGCGACCGGGACGGTGGCGGTATTTTCCGCAAACATCGTCACCTCTTGCAGGTTCGGGTTGAGGGACGGCGTTTCGTTGATGCGCCTGGCGATGTTGGCGGCGTCGTTGTAGTTCGGGCGGTTCAGGTTGAGGCGGAGAAGCATGTCGTCCGAGACCACCATGCCGAACGGGTAGGTGGCGAGTTGCATCGCCCCGGAGTTCTGTCCGGACGGGATGGTCCCCCGGGTCAGGATGCCGGCGCCGGTGATAACCCGGCCGGTGGCCCTGGCCATCAGTTCCTGGCCGGAGAACAGGTCGCAGGACAGGAGTTCGCCGCCTTCCAAACTTTTCGCGTCGCCGATACTGGAGACGGAGACTGGGAAAATCTGCCCCGGCCGGGAAAACGCCGGCATCTCCGCCTTGACCCGGACAATGGCGATGTTGCCGGTGGCGAGGCTGGCCACGTCGAAATCGAAATTGCTGTTTCCCATATACTTCCGGAGGAGGGTAAGGGCGGCTTCCTTCTTGTCTCCCGTATTGGCGAGGCCGGTAACGATGCCAATGCCTTCCAACGGAATGGACGGCGCGTGGTGGAGCGTCACCAGATCGCGAACCAATTCCGCCTTGGCCGACCCGCCGATGGCGAGGACGAACAGGCAGGCGAGGAACAGGCGCCCGAGTGTGCGTTGGGGTGTCGGTCTCTGGTTCTGGTCCACTGTGGTACGGTCTCCGTTGCGTCACATGATTGAACAGTTTGAACCACTCTCTTCTTGTATTGTTCCCGGGAGGAGCCGGGTGTTACAGAATTTCCGCCCGGCCGCCTCCTATTTTATATCGGACATTCCCGGCCGACTCTCCACTCTTTTCGGAAATTACGGCCGGAAACGCCCTCGGCGCCGGGTTCTCCCCGGCGCCGGTTTCGCGCGTTCCTAGAACGGATTGAAGAAGTCGAACGCCTTCCCCCACCAGCCGCGCTTGTTCATTCTGGACATCGGTCCCTTGTCGTCGAAGGAGACGGCCATGTCGATGAGGTATTCGGCCCTGACATTCGAATCCGCGTCCATATGGTCCGGGTTGACAATCCCGGTGACGGTGACGGTCTGGATTTCACCGTTGACGTGGACGCTTTTCCGTGCTTCCACCACGAGGCAGCCGTTCGGCTGGACAAACAGCACCTTCCCGGTCAGGGTGGAGGTGAAGGTTTGGGCCCGGTCAATGGTGGAGTCGGAGTTATGGGCCCGGGCGCCGGTCCAGCCGAAGGTCGGGGTATTGCCGCCGGCGGCCTGGCCGCGCTGTTTCAGACTGGGGGTTATCCAGTTTGTCAGGGTCATATTGGCGGACGTGTCCCGTTCCAGCTCGTTCGACGTGGTTATTTCGCTGGCGGTGCTTTCGTTGACAATAATAGTGACGGAATCGTGGACCTTGCTGGCTTTCCGGCGGAAATAGACCGGCTGCTGGCCGACGATGCGCTGTTGCAGGCGGCGGCTCAGGAGGTGGTCCTCGTCCGACATGACGTCGTATTCGTCGTCGTAATAGGGGTAGTCCTGTGAGCGGCTGTAATAGTCGCCCGAGTAGGCGCGGTAGGCCGCCATGAAGGAGAAAAACACCACGCCGGCGAACAGCACGATGCAACGCTTGATAAGCTCGCGTTCGCGGGCGGACATGGGGCGGTTTTGCCTGTGGCTATTCACAGCATGCGCCTTTCCGTTGGGGAGGCCGTGGCCGGGTCGGTTTTTCATGGAGTACACCCTTTACATTCGTTATCCCTGGCGGACGCCGACCATGGCGTCCGGTGATGAATCACGTTACTTGTCCACCGTGGTGTGGTCCCGGTTGACAATCACCTCCACCATTCCCCGACCGATGATGCGGGCCGGGAACTTGTTCCGGTTGTTCGAGTCTTCGACCGTGATAATGTCCCCGACCGTGCCGGCGCCGAGGGCCTTGGCCTTGGACTGGATTTCCCACCCTTTGCCGACGGCCTTGACAATGACCATGGTGCCGCGCTTGACCGCTTCCCCGGGCTGGGCGTCCTGGGCCAGGAGCGGTTCGCCCGGGCGCATGGTCCGGGTGGCTTCGCGGCCTTCGACGACACCGGGCGTCGGCGGCATATAGGCCTTGCCCGATTCCATCTTGACCCGGGTGACGCCAAAATCGCGGGCGGACAGGCTTTCTCCCCGGCTAATGTTTCTGACCGCCACGAGGGCGGGGCGAAGACGGTAGTGTTGGCGACGACGTTGACATACCGTGGTGCCGACCCGTCCCGATCGCGGAGACGGAGGCGGAGTTCGGCCTTGCCGGGTACCCGTCCGTCCAGCGCTTCCTCGACAGCTATTTCATTGACATCGGGGGTGATGGAACCGTCGATGGAAAGTATCTCCGTCTCGACGTCGACATCCTGACGGTTTTTCCCGGTGCGGTAGCGTTCGCCGATATAATTGGATATGGCTCCCGCCACTCGGGCGGAGACGTCGCCGCCGAGGCGGCCGGGGGTGGAACCTTGCGGCTGGGACAGTTCGAACTGGACCGTGCCCGGTTTGGCCAGCGGTTCGCCGGCCGGCGCGGCGGGTTGGCGGTCGCGGGTCGGCGCTTCCCGGTCCGATCCGATGTCCCGGGTGCGGCGGTTCCCGTTCAGGCTGGCGACCGGAACCGGATTGAGGGGCATGTACTGGAATTCCTGGTCCTGGTACGTCTGGCTTGACGCCGATCCGCCGCCGGCACCGGAACCAAGGACGCGGACGTGATCGTTTCCGGAAAAGGCGACCTTGGCCATAATGCCCATCTCGAGGAGGCGGCTCTCGATGTCCCAGCGGGTGATGCTCCGCGACTCGCCCCGGGACGGCGCCGGACCGAGGATGGTGGCGGCGACCTCCCGTACCTGGTCCTGCGGGCCGTCGACACGGGCGACATCGCCGACACGGATGTACTTGCCGGCGGATTGCGCCTCCCGACGGATTATCACCACTACTTCGGCCCAGGCCGGGGTGCTATATAACAGCAGTGTTAGAATGAGGATAGACGATTTCCAACGCATTTTCGGGACTGCCTTCACGAATCCGCCACTTTCCATGCCGGGGTCTGGTGCAATTCTCCTGCCAGCCCGGTCGCGTCGTCCCCGGGCGATCGAACGGCGTCCGGGGGAACCACACCTTTCATCGACCGATAATGCGGCGGTCGTCCAGCCGAAATTGCCCATGGCGGCAAAAAAAAGACCGAAACGCCGGTCTGGAGGCATGTTATCGGAACGAAAAAAAATGTTTGCGCCAGCGCCAAATTCTTGCCGCATGGCGAAAAGAATATACAATAGCCGCAGTGATTTGGCTGTGATTGGTAAGGAAACCTTTGGAAAGGATACGAATATGAGGATATTTCTTGTAGCGATGATGGTGGCCGCGGTGACCGCTTCCGCCTATGCCGGCGATATCAAACTGCCTGAACCGCAGAAAACCGGCGGTCCGGATCTGTTTAGCGCCATCGACCAGCGGCAGTCGGCCCCCGGTGCCGCCTTCCCGGGCGGTGCGTTGTCGAACGAGGATCTGTCCACGATTCTCTGGGCGGCATCGGGCAAGAACCGGGACGGCAGCAAGTGGACCGTGCCGATGGCGATGGGCCGTCCACCGTACTGCAAAATCTTTATCACAAACGAACGCGGCGTCTACCTCTACGAATGGAACAGCCACACCCTGAAGCACATCAGCGAGGCCAGGGTCCACAGCCTGATTCCGCAGCAAAGTTTTGCCAAAAACGTGCCGGTCAACCTTTATGTGGTCACGGACGCCAAGGCCCTTGCCGAATTTCGCGGCCCGATGTCCAGCGAACTCGGCCCGCTTCTCGCCGGCATGATGGGGCAGAACGTCTATCTGGCCAGCGAGGCGCTCGGCGTCGGCGCCAGGCTGATTTATTCCATCGACCGGGCGGCGGCGGCCAAACACCTCGAACTGCCCGAGGGTGATACGGCGCTCTTTGCCATATGCCTTGGTAAACGCTAATCGGCGCCCGAGTGCCGGATTAATCCGGCCAAGACTGGCAAGCCGCCGGTGTGCATTCCAACGGTGTGCATTGTCGACATGATGCCAAAAAAACACAAACGCCGGTCGGGATTGTCACCCGGACCGGCGTTTATTTACCCCGGGCCCTGGAGAACCAGGGCCTCGTTCTTGTCTTGGCCTGAACAACTCGGCCCAGAATACACGGGCTTTGACCTGGAGAATATCCCGCAGGGGACGGAACGCCGATCAAAGCCCTTAAATGGTTGCGCCTAGAGGATCGCCACAGAAACGCCGGACGGCGATCACCGCTTGGTAACTTATTTGTTTACATTCGTTTGGTGTTTTGATGGCACCAGATTGAGATGCAAGGAGCGCTAGGCGTCGGGTCGAGTGATAATGGCAATAGCGTGATAAGCGATGTATCGCGGCACATTTCAAGTGTATCTTTAGTATATTCCAAAAAACCAAAAAGTAAAGGGCTTCTCGGATTTTTTTTGCATAGATTCCCACTCCTATCGAACGACCACTCTCATAACCCGGTGTGCAGATGGATGATGCACACATGATAAAAACCGACCGACTGTTTGGAATTTTTTCGCGTGCTTGCCGCGTTTCTCCCTACCGGTATACTGAAGAGTGTGGACACACGCCATGACAAAGCATGGCAGGAGTGCTTTCATAGCATGTTGTTAAAAAGCGTTTCGCCGCGCCATACTTCGTCAAAATCGGCTCTCGGCGTGTTTTTGGGCCCGCCGGCCCAAAAGCCAAGCCTGCCACCGATTTTTCCTCGTCTGGCACGAGGATCCGCATTTTAACAACACGCTTTCATAAGGAAAATGACGCCATGACAGCCAATCGGACCCTTGGCATTACCGGCATGACCTGCGCCGCCTGTGCCAAGCGCATTGAAAAAGTGGTTGGGAAGATCCCGGGTGTCGACGCCGCCGCCGTCAACCTGGCGACGGAAAAGCTCACGGTCAGCTTCGACGACGCCGTCGCGAGCGACCAGGCCATCGAGTCGGCTATCGAACGGGCCGGATTCGGCGTCACCCATCCGGAAGAGGCCGAGGCCACCGTCCCCATTGCCGGGATGACCTGTGCCGCCTGCGCCGCCCGGCTGGAACGGGTTATCGGGAAACTCCCCGGCGTCGCCTCGGCGACAGTCAACTACGCTACGGAAAAGGCTGTGGTAAAGTATGACAAGACCGTCTTCCGCCCGGCCGCCCTCCGGGAAGCGGTTACGAAGGCCGGGTTTAGCGTTGTCGACATCGAGACTGCCTCCCAAAGCGACGCCGACGCCGCCCGGAAACAAGCGGAAATACGCACCATGTGGCGGAAGTTCACGGTAGCGGCCGTCTTCGCGGCGCCGCTCCTCTACATCGCCATGGGCAGCATGATCCCGGGCGTGCCGTTCCCGGCGTTCCTCGACCCGGCCCTCCATCCGCTCCGGTTCGCCCTTGTCCAGCTCGTCCTGACGATCCCTCTGGTCATCGTCGGTTCCCGGTTCTACAGCGTCGGCTTCCGCCTTCTCTGGCAACGGTCGCCGAATATGGATTCCCTCATCGCCGTCGGCACTTCGGCGGCAATCGTCTATAGCCTGTACTCGGTATACCGCATCTGGCACGGCGACAGCCATGCCGTTCACGGCCTCTACTTCGAATCGGCCGGGGTTATTATTACCCTTATCCTGCTTGGAAAATCCCTTGAGGCGGTGTCCAAGGGAAAGACCTCCCAAGCCATTAAAACATTAATGGGACTGGCGCCGAAGACGGCCCGGGTCGAACGGAACGGCGCCGAAGTGGAGGTGCCGCTGGACGACGTCCTCGTCGGCGACATCGTCGTCGTCCGACCGGGCGAGAAGATCCCGGTGGACGGCACCGTGGTGTCCGGGGAGACAAGCGTCGACGAAGCCATGCTCACCGGCGAAAGCATGCCGGTCGGGAAAAAAGCCGGCGACGCGGTCATCGGCGCCTCCATTAATAAAAACGGCCGCATCCTCTTCCGGGCCGAACGGATCGGGGCGGACACGGCCCTGGCCCAAATAATCAAATTGGTGGAGGATGCGCAGAATTCGAAAGCGCCCATCGCCCGCCTGGCCGATGTCGTGGCCGGGTACTTCGTCCCGGCCGTCATCCTTATCGCTGTCGTCGCCGCTGCGGCCTGGTGGCTGGGGACGGGCGACTTCGCCTTTGCCCTGTCGATTTTCATTTCCGTCCTCATTATCGCCTGCCCGTGCGCCCTCGGCCTGGCGACGCCGACCGCCATCATGGTCGGGACCGGCGTCGGCGCCGAAAACGGCATCCTTGTCAAAGGCGGCGCCGCCCTCGAATCGGCAAACGCCATCGGCGCCGTCATCCTCGACAAAACCGGCACCATAACGGAAGGGAAACCAACCGTCACCGATGTCCTGACGACGGACGGCGTTCTTCAGGACGACCTCCTCCTCCTCGCAGCGGCGGCGGAGAAGGGGTCGGAACATCCGCTTGGCGAGGCGATTTTCCAGGCCCTCCCGGCCGGGCCCGCGCTTCCGGCCCTGGCCCGGTTCACGGCAGTGCCGGGCCGGGGCAGGGATGCCGGGGTCGCGCGCAGGGCGGGGGTTATCGGGAATGCCCGCCTCATGGAAGAACGCGGTTTTGACGCCGGGGAGTTTGCGGATAGCGCCGTCGCCCTTGCAGCCGACGGGAAGACCGCCATGTTCGTGGCGGTGAATGGCCGGGTGGCGGGACTGATCGCCGTCGCCGACGTCGTCAAGCCGACGAGCGCCCGGGCGGTGGCGGTGCTCCGCCGCATGGGCATCGAAGTCACCATGCTCACCGGGGACAATCGGCGGACGGCGGAAGCCATTGCCCGCCAGGTCGGGGTCGACCGGGTTCTTGCCGACGTCCTTCCGGGCGACAAGGCGGGGGAGGTCAAGCGGCTCCAGGAGACTGGGAAGCGGGTCGCCATGGTCGGGGACGGCATCAACGATGCGCCGGCCCTGGCCCAGGCCGATGTCGGCATCGCCATCGGCACCGGCGCCGACGTGGCGATGGAGTCGGCCGATATCGTCCTTATGCGGAGCGACCTCATGGACGTTCCGGCCGCCTTCGAACTGTCCAGGAAAACCATCAAAAACATCAAGGAAAACCTGTTCTGGGCTTTCCTTTACAACACCCTTGGCATTCCTGTCGCGGCCGGCGTCCTCTACCTGTTCGGTGGACCGCTCCTCAACCCGATGCTGGCGGCGGCGGCGATGTCATTGAGTTCGGTGTCGGTTCTCGGGAACGCGCTCCGCCTCCGCCGCTACAACCCCCGGAAGGCGGTGGCGGCAATGGAAGTTTGACCGCCGGACAACACGGCGCCATGGGCGCGTTGTAATAAAAGTTTGATACTGGATAGTGTTTCCAGGCTGGACGGCGTTCCGGTCGTCATTACAATCGTGGCCTCGGAGAACAGGCCGACGACAGTGTTTCGGCGGAACGCCATGGCACAATGGGAGGGGTAGACATGATGACAGGGAAAAACGGCCTGCGGGCCGCCTGGCTCGCGGTGGCGCTGTGCCTGACTGTGACGGCGGCACAGGCGGCGACGCGTCAGGACGTGGTGAACCGGCTCGAGTATTTCCGCCAATTTTTCGTCGACTTCCAGTACGCGCCGGACAGCGGCATCCCCGGGGATCTCCTGGCCAGTTGCCACGGCGTCATCATCGTTCGCCAGTACAAGGCCGGCTTTGTCTTCGGCGCCAAAGGCGGCGACGGCGTCATCTTCATGCACGACCGCCAGACCGGTTCCTGGAGCGGTCCCGCCTTCATCACCATGGCCGAAGGGAGCTTCGGCTTCCAGATTGGCGGCCAGGCCATCGACGCCATCATCCTCATTATGAACGAGACCGGCGTCGACATGCTGCTCCGGAGCCGCTTTACGATCGGCGTCGACGCCTCCGCCGCCGCCGGACCGGTGGGGCGGAACGTC
>JAJBTL010000340.1:0-2726 GCA_020860865.1 Planctomycetota bacterium
CTACCCCACCACCGATCCCTATGCCAGACAAAAGCAAATCCACAGCGCCCACAAGCTTCTTCTCGATGCCGATCCGGAAAATGTCAAACGCTTCGGCCCCTTCATCAAGGCCTTGGAAGCGGAAATGGCGGAAATCCCGACCATTGTCCCGCCTTCCGGCAAGAACGACGGACCGGCGGCCAACCAAAAGGAATCCTGAGGAAAATTATGGCCCATTCCGGAGCGAATTGGCGCGGGAGCGGACAGACGAATACCCATGAGCATCCATACCGGTTGCGGATGACCTGACCAGGGTCCCGCAACCTTTTTTATTGGCCCGGGCCGGCTGCCACGAAATTTGTTGATTCGTAAAGGCATGATTGACATAGGCTACGGTCAATGGCATAATGACCTATGAGTGCCGCCGGACGTTTGCCCGGGAGACGCGACGGGGAAGAGACCGAACAAGGCGCGGCCGCCAGCGAAGCGGATGGAGGAATTCGTGACTACCACGACAACGGACAACGCCCCAAAGGAAGAGCCCTGGGTGGATCAGATTTTCACCGTGGATAAGGGCCGGCTTAAAGCCACCAAGGACATGTATTGGGAGTTTATCGAGGACTTCGACAAAGCCATCGCCAAGCTCCTCGATTCGCGTCGGAGCCGGGTTGAGGTGGACCTTACACAGGTGACGTTTATCTCGTCGTCCTACCTCGGCGGCCTCAGTAACATGGTGGTCATGGCCGCCAGGAAGAAAAAGCGCATCATCCTCAAGGTCAACCAGGATGTCAGTTGGCTGTTCGATATCATGGGCGGCCAGAAAAACGTGTGTATGGAAATTTACTGATTGGACAAAGGACATTAGGGAAGGGAATGGGAATGAATATTCAAATTACCGCCAAGAAAATTGAGATCCCGCAGGATATCCGCGAGTATGTGACGGAAAAGCTCCAGAAGCTCGAAAAGTTCAACCAGCGCATCCAGACCATTGAAGCGGTTCTCAAGGCGGAAGTCGGCTGCATCACCTGCGACGTCGTCATCAAGGCCGACAATATCGAAAATCCCATTGTCCTCGAAGTCCAGGGCGACACAATCCAGTCGGCGGTCGACCTGGTCGAAGCCAAGGCCGAACGCCAGCTCCGGAAGTCGAAGGAACGCGCCTCGGTGCGCCGCCGGGCAAAACCGGAAGATCGGGAAATGCCCTGACCGCACCACCGTCGAATCCGTAACGGCCCATGCCGGACGGAAGGAACACGCGGACGGCCGGAGATATTTTGGCCCGGGAACGGGAAGACCGGGACTGAGTCCTGGTCCCCTCCCCTTGAGGCCGGCCGTTCGCGTGAAAATACACAACAAGCAACGCATTTTTAAACCGCCGGTCGACCGACGCATTTGGGAAAGGACCCAGTCACATGCAGTTCAGGGACTTCATCACACCGGAACGGGTTATCTCCAACCTTTCCGCTTCCACCAAGGCGGAGGCGATTAGTGAACTTATCGATCCCCTCTTCACCACCGGCGTCCTGGCCGACAACCTGCGGGAAAGCGTCCTCGCCGCCCTCTTCCACCGGGAAGAACTCGGCACCACCGCCGTCGGGAACGGCCTCGGCCTCGCCATCCCCCACGCCAAGCACCCGGGCATTCGCGGCCTGGTGGGCGTGTTCGGCCGGAGCATGGAAGGAATCGACTGGCAGGCGGCGGACGAAAAGCCCGTACACCTGTTCATCCTCCTCCTGTCGAACGGCGAATATGCCGACAGGCACCTGGAGGCCCTGGCCTATATCAGCCGCAAGTTCAGGAACAAGGATTTCCGCAACCTCCTCCTGAAAGCGGCAAATGCGACACAAATAGAAGACTTTCTCGAAGACGCCGACAATAAGGAATAACGCCTGACACATGCGGGATGACACGACGCACCGCCACGGCGGCGGCCGGGCGGCAACTACGCCGCTCCCGACCCGCCTGCCTCGCGTCTGGTTGCGTGGAGCGGTTGACGTTGTAACGTCGGCATTTCTGGCGATTGAACGATAATTCTACAAGCGGCGGCGGTGCGCGACAGTGCCGCCAGGTTCAAACTGGTCCTTCCCGGCGGACCTCGGGCATTTTTCAGGATTTTGTGATAACGCGGTTCTCATGCCGGAAGGCATGACGGCGTTGTTTCCGGAATGGTATCCAGGGTAATAATGCCGGCGTGCGACAGGCTGCTGTTCTCTATCACGAACACCGTAAAATGCTACAGGGAATTTTATGGCAAATTGGCGATGGTTGCGGCCCGGCATGCATATCAAGCGCTGGGTTTTTCTCATTACTTTCGGCCTGATCGTCGTGTTCGTGGGAGCGATATTTCTCACCCTCGGCGTCTTCCTGCCTGACGCCCAGCCGTTCGGGATGGATAGTTACGGCACCGCCATCGTCCTCCTCGTGCCCGGCATGGTTACCGTGTTCATCGGCATCTACCGCCTGGTCCGCCGCATCGAAAAAATGCTCCGCCGGGCCGCCGACGCCCGCGCCCTCGGCGAAATCGCCTACCAGTACAACCGCCTCGAACAAGGCCCCCGATTCGTCTGCTTCGGCGGCGGCACCGGCCTCAGCACCCTCCTCTCCGGCATCCGGGACTATTCACAGCGCATCACCGCCATTGTTTCGGTGGCGGACGACGGCGGCTCGTCCGGACGCCTCCGCCTCGACTTCGACATGCTTCCCCCGGGTGATATCCGGAACTGCCTCGTCGCCCTCTCGGACACATC
>JAJBTL010000340.1:2736-10845 GCA_020860865.1 Planctomycetota bacterium
GTTTATCACCGTCCTGGCGATTATTGAAAACGACTTCGGATCGGCTGTCCGCGAGATGAACCGCATCCTCGCCGTCCGGGGCCAGGTGTTGCCGGCGACACTGGACAAGATATCTCTCGTCGCCAACCATCCGGACGGCAGCAAGACCACCGGACAACAGTGGATAGCCAAGTGCGGCAAGGAAATCGAATCCCTCGAACTCAAACCGGAACCCGGCGACATCTCCCTCGACGTCCTCTCGGCCATCCGCGAAGCCGATATCATCACCCTCGGCCCTGGCAGCCTGTTCACCTCGGTCCTGCCGAATCTTCTTAATCCAAAGATTGTCGCCGCTATAAACGAGTCACGGGCCAAGACACTTTTCATCGTCAATACCGCCGGGCAACTCGGTGAAACCAAAGATTTCACCGTGAGCATGCACCTGAAAACGCTCAAGAAGCACGCGCCCGACCTGGTGGTGGACATGGTGCTGGTGAACAACCGGCCGCCCACCGAGGACCAGCTCGCCCGGATGGGCGACAAGGGCATCGCCCCCACCGAATACGACGCCAGGGAGACGCTGGCGATGGGGGTGACGACGGTTCTAAAGGATGTTATTGACACAGAAAACCCGATCCGGCACGATCCGAAAAAGACGGCCAAGGCGATTATGGACATACTCCACAGTTCGACCGAAATGTGACAACGGGCGCCCGGCGTTGCGCGGACTGATCGGTCCGGCGCGGCTGGCGGGCGAGCGGGCTATTAGGTTGTTCGGCCATGCCGTGTGGCAGGCGGGGCGATGGACTTTCTGGAGCGAATAGATTGACAATGCCTATTACACGATTTCCACGGGGTGACGAGATGGTCAGGAAAGTGGTTACAGTCAAGCACAAGTACGGTATCCATGCGCGGCCGGCTGCCAAGATTGTCTCCCTGTGCAACGGGTTCACGTCGGACATCGAGATAATCAAGGACGGCGAGCCGCCGGCCAACGGGAAAAACATTCTGGACATCATGATGCTGGCCGCCGCCAGCGGCGTCAGCCTCGAGCTCCGGGCCGACGGGCCGGATGCCGAGGAAGCTATTGAGCAGCTTTCCGTTATGATGGAAAGCGATTTCGATACAAACGAAATTTAACCACGCGAATGTGACACGCTTTCGCGTCTTCACAGTCAATTCACGCCATCGGCACGAACATCCGGCGGGCGTTACGGATGGGATTGGTCCGGGATGTGTGGTTTTCGCAGGAAACCCGCGTCCAAGCCTAATTAATGGTTCAATTGTACTTCGCTCCAGACGTATAACAGGCGAATGTGACGGTTTCAACCACCACCGGGTTTCTTCTTCCTGAGCGCGGTTTACGGTCTTCCGACCTTGCCATTTCCCTGGTATCGGGTATACTTGTAGTAGAGGTTTGACGAGCGAATCAACGTGATTCGCCCGGTTTTTGGACATAGTGATATGAGGCGGCAGGTTACGGCGACAGCCTGATGTTGCCTGAGGAACGGTTCATGATTGGTGCGGTCGGAGCAGCGCAGCCGATTTATGGTCCAGCCAGCATCTACCCCACAACCGGGGTGGAAAATCTGGCAATTGAGGCCGCCACCTTTGAACCGGAAATTGCCGAAGCGGCCAGCCCGCCACCACCCGAACCACTGAACGATCCCGCCGCCGATTCCATCGCCGCCAGCCAGATGTATCCGCAACTCATGGTCGGAAGCGTCTATCCGGGCGTCGGTCCGGACGCCGTCATGGCTCTCGAGGAAGACGCCGTCGGCACCGCCGACAACGACGACCGGGACGACGCCATGGGCCAGCTCCTGTTCGGCCAAAGCGGCGGAGGCCAGGCGCCACTGGACGACGAAGGCGCCGAAGTCGCGGAAAGTGAAGTGGTCGAACCGGAAATCATGGGCGATCCGGCCGCAGCGGCGGAAGCTGATGCGGAAGACGCGGAAGCGGCCGACAGCGCGGAACAGGCCGGGGCCAGCGGCGGTAGCGGCAACCAAGGGCTTTCCGACGAGGAAATGGCCCAGGTCCGCGAACTGGCCGACCGCGACCGCGAGGTCCGTTCCCATGAACAGGCCCACAAGTCGGTGGGCGGGCAGTATTCCGGAAGTATGTCGTTCTCGTACCAACAGGGACCGGACGGCCAGCGTTACGCCACCGGCGGCGAGGTCGGCATTGATGTCTCGCCGGAACAAACGCCGGAAGCAACCATCGCCAAGATGCAGCAGGTCCGCGCCGCCGCCATGGCTCCGGCCGATCCGTCGCCGCAGGACCACGCCGTCGCCTCCTCCGCAATGGCGACGGAATCCCAGGCCAGGGCCGAAGCGGCCAGCGAAAACAACCAGGCCAACGCCGCCGGCGAAGGTGAAGGCGAAAGCGGGGAGTCGTCGGATGCCGGCGAAGCCGAAGCCGCCGCCGCTCAGTCCGGCGCCGCCTCATCCGCGTCTTCCTCTGGCACATCCTCCACTCTGTCAGACAACACCTCCGCGTCCTCTCCAGCCGTCACTCGGTCCGAACCGGCCGCCACCGCGGGTGGCAGCCAGACACTGTCGGCCAATCGTTTTGTTAACGCCTATGCCGCCAGGTCGGCGACGGACAACGATTCCAGCCTGAACCGGTTCAGCAACAACGTCATGTCTGCTTCCTACCGGCCGATCGATATCGTGGCCTGATACATTCCACCTGATACCATTCGTAGCTGGCCATGTACCAGCGTTTTTCTTGTCATCCCCTGGTGTTTGTGCCCCGTGCGGAACGCTGTCCGGCCTGAGCGATTCGTTTCCGGCTATTACCGTCCATGGTGCTTCGCGTCGGTCAACGGACCGGAGCGAGAGAATTTAAATTAACGCTTTATGTTAATTATTAATAATTTCTGCCAACCGGGACATCATTTCCGTCGACAATCAAGTAGGGGGTGAGGTTGTTTCCCGGCCGTGCCGTTGCGCCCGGCCGCGTGGAGAGAACCATGCCAGATGTCGACTATCCAGTCAACCGTTCCGACGCCAACGACCCGGAACCGGATCATTCAGAAGCCACCCAGGACCGCCGCGCCACCACCTCCATCTTCGACGACAGGCTGACTGTCGAAAAAAAGCGCCATCGCGGGGAAAACCGCGTTCCCGACGAGTCGCGTTCGGAAATGCGTCCGGAGGCACGTGCCGGTGATCGTGCGGAGCCGCAATCGAATTTCCATTCGTCCGGTCAAGCGGACAAGGTCTCGAATTCTCATGCGGAGTATCGTTCGGACAGCCGTGCGGAAGGACGATCAGGAACCTATCCCCTGGTCCGTATGGATACCCGGTCGGGCGCCGGCCGGAACGACGACGTGGCCCGGGATGACCGCACCGGGGACCGCCGGGGCGGGTCGTTCGAATCGCGCGACGCCGAAGTCGACCGTTCGCGGGATCGGCGCTACGATTCCATCGCCGCCGCGCCGTCCGAGGAGGCGGTCAAGGTATCCATGGAGGCCCGGCGGAAAATGACCCGGGCGGCCAAACGGGTCATGGACGAACACCGGACAGAGTCGCCTGACATCCGGAATTCCATCAACTCGTCATTTCCTTCGGAGGATATGTAAATGGACACCCACGACAGCCTGGTAAAACTTCTCGGCAACGACGCCGACAACCTTCTCGGCTTTTCCTCGCCGGCAATCGCGAAGGATGTCCTGACCCTGCCCGGACCGGATTTTGTCGACCAGGTGCACGGCATGAGCGACCGGCCGGCGCCGGTCCTCCGTTCCCTCTCGTGTCTCCACAACCACGGCCGACTGGCCGGGACCGGCTACCTGTCCATTCTTCCGGTGGACCAGGATATCGAACACTCGGCCGGGTCGGCGTTCGGACCGAATCCGGCCTACTTCGACCCGGATAACATTGTGAAACTGGCTATCGAAGCCGGCTGCAACGGCGTTGCCAGCACCCTTGGCATCCTCGGGATGACGGCGCGGAAATACGCCCATAAAATACCGTATATCGTCAAGTTGAACCACAATGAACTCCTCACCTACCCGAACCATTACGACCAGATCACCTTTGCGAGCGTCCGGCAGGCCTGGAACATGGGCGCGGTGGCGGTCGGCGCCACCATCTATTTCGGCAGTGAGGTAAGCGACCGGCAACTCCGGGAAGTGTCGGAGGCGTTCGCGGCGGCGCATGAACTCGGGATGGCGACGATTCTCTGGTGTTATCTCCGGAATTCCGCCTTTAAGAAGGACGGCAAGGATTACCATGTCTCCGCCGACCTGACCGGCCAGGCCAACCACCTCGGCGTCACCATCGAGGCGGACATAATTAAGCAAAAGCAGCCCGAGAACAACGGCGGCTTTACCGCCATCAATTTCGGCATGACCAGTCCCCGGGTCTACGACACCCTGACGACGGACCACCCCATCGACCTCACCCGCTACCAGGTGCTGAACTGCTATGCCGGCCGGGCCGGACTGATTAACTCCGGCGGCGCTTCGGCCGGGAAGGACGATCTGGCCCAGGCGGTGCGGACCGCAGTCATTAATAAACGGGCCGGCGGCATGGGGCTTATCCTTGGGCGGAAGGCATTTCAACGGCCGCTCCGGGAAGGCGTCGAGATTATCCAGCGGGTGCAGGATGTCTATTTGGACAAGGACATCACCATTGCCTGATAGCGCTGGGTAACGCGATCCAAGTGATATCCGGCGCGTTGTGCGTGTATTATTGTATATATAACAGTGTGGGCAAAGCCCCGTCGGCACGTGGTCGACGGGGCTGTTGTTTTGATTGGCCCGTCCTGGAAAAAAGCGCCACGAGTAGGAGGTTCATTGCAGCGATCACCGGTGACGTGCCAAATTTGTTGAACAAAATTGTTTCGGCTGCGACAAATTTGTCGAACATTGAAGTGCCGTCCGGTGACGAAACAAAAAAGGAAAAATACCTGTAATTCCTTTCCTTTTTAAATACAAGAAGTTATAGTATTCTCGACAATAAAATTCGTGGAGTGGCGAAATAATTGCTTATTATCAAGGCCATGCTGGGACAGTCAATGTCCCGCTTCTTTTTTGGGCGCACATTATGGAGACGAACACCATGCACAACGAACACCGCCGCGTTGAAACCATCACCGACCTCTATGGTTGCGATGTCTTCAACACTTCCGCCCGCCGTCGCTACCTTGCCAACAATGTCTTTGAAGCGCTCGAAGACACTATCCAAAACGGCGTGCCCCTGGAACCGACCCTCGCCGACCAGGTCGCCCAAGGCATGAAAACCTGGGCCCTCGAGAAAGGCGCCAGCCACTTCACCCACTGGTTCCAACCCCTCACCGGCGCCACGGCGGAAAAACACGACTCCTTTATCATGCCGGAAAACGGCGGTTCCTGCGTCAGCCAGTTCTCCGGGAAGGAACTGGTCCAAGGTGAACCGGACGCGTCCTCGTTCCCGTCCGGCGGCCTCCGCGCCACCTTCGAGGCCCGCGGCTACACCGCCTGGGATCCGACCAGCCCGGCCTTTGTCACCAATGCCAACACCGACCGCGCCGTCCTCTGCATTCCTTGCGCCTTCTGGAGCTATCACGGCGAGGCCCTCGACGGCAAGACGCCCCTGCTCCGGTCGCAGAAGGCCCTCCACGCCCAGATTGAGCGGGTCGGCAAGCTGTTCGAAGTCGAACGGGTGCAGAACCCGGTCATCACCCTCGGCGTCGAGCAGGAATACTTCCTCATTGAACGGCGTTTCTTCAAGGAACGCCCGGACCTCGTCATGACCGGCCGCACATTGTTCGGCATCCGTCCGGCCCGGCACCAGCAGATGGAGGACCATTACTTCTCCCGCATCAAGCCGCGCGTCCTCGCCTTCATGGCCGAAGTCGACCGGCGGCTCTGGCGCCTCGGCGTTCCGGCGAAGACCCGGCATAACGAAGTCAGCCCGGCCCAGTTCGAACTGGCGCCGGTCTTCGAGGAACAGAACCTCGCCGTCGACCACAACCTCCTTATCATGTCCATCCTCCAGGAAACGGCCGGCGAATACGGCTTCTCCTGCCTGGTGCATGAAAAGCCGTTCGCCGGCGTCAACGGCTCCGGCAAGCACAACAACTGGTCCATCACCGGCACCGACGGCAAGAACTGGTTCTCGCCCGGGCAGACGCCGCACGACAACGCCAAGTTCCTCTTCATGCTGACGGCGGTCATCAAGGCCGTGGACACCCACGCGGCCCTGCTCCGTTCCGCCGTCGCCACCGCCGGGAACGACCACCGCCTCGGCGCCTCGGAAGCGCCGCCGGCCATCATGTCCATCTTCCTCGGTGAGCAGCTTGACGAAATCATCTCCGCTATCGACAGCGGCTGTTCCATCCGGGGCCGGGCCAATGGCGGCTGCGACATGATTGAAATCGGCGTCGACGCCCTGCCGAAAATTCCCCGGGACGTCTCGGACCGGAACCGGACATCGCCGGTCGCCTTCACCGGGAACAAGTTCGAGTTCCGCGCCGTCGGCGCCTCCCAGAGCTGCGCCAACCCGAACACCATACTCAACATGATTATGGCGGACGCCCTCGACAAGATGTGTTCGGAAATGGAATCGCGCCTTGAAGGCACCGAATCCCACAAGGACGCGGACGGCCATTCCCGCGAGTTCCACGACGCCCTGAAGGCTGTCCTCCGCCGGGAAATCCAGGACCACAAGCGCGTCCTCTTCTCCGGGGACGGCTATTCGGACGAATGGACCGAGGAAGCGGCCCGCCGGGGCCTCCCGAACATCAAGACGACGCCGGAAGCGTTGAAGGCGATGATCCAGCCGGACGCCGTGTCCCTCTTCGGCGAACTGTCGGTCCTTTCGGAACGGGAAGCGATGTCCCGCTACGAAGTCTACCGCCACGCCTGGGAACAGACCCTGGCGATGGAAGGCGGCTGCGCCCTCGATTTGGCGCGGACTTTCGTTATGCCGGCGGCGCTCCGCTTCGAGAAAAAGCTCGCCGAATCCCTGACCCGGTCGCAGGCCCTCGGCCGGGATGCGAAGACCCGCCTCAAAGCCTACAATCAGGTGGCGGATCTCGTCGACCGGCTCTACAACGCGATGGACGCGATGGACCTGGCGCTCCAGAGCGAAACGGCGGAGATAATCCCGGCGCTGTCCGTCCTCCGGACCATCGTCGACAAGCTGGAAAGTCTGTCCCCGGACACGTTCTGGCCCTTCCCGAACTACGGGCAGATGTTCTTCAACTACGGCAAGGCGCCGCAGGCGTAGCGGATATTCTTTACTTCACTCTCCTTTTTCCCTGTCCGAACCCGGTCCCGCCTGGGACCGGATTCGGTTGGGGGTGTTGTATACTGTAAAGCTGCTCCATAGCTTCGTAGCGAACTTTTATTTGGCACTCTTATTTACCCGGAATACGGAAACGATTCAGGAATTTCGCGAGGGTTTTTGGGCCGAAATCGGAACCGGAAACATGCCTACGAAGTTCGAATCAGGAAAAAGGACCACGAGCATGATTCCCACCGCGCCCCGTTCCATCGGCCTCTACGACCCGCAGTTCGAGCATGACGCCTGCGGCGTCGGCTTTATCCTCCGGCTCGACAATGCGCCGAACCACGATGTGGTCGAGGACGCCATCCTCGCCCTCCGGAACCTCAAACACCGGGGCGCGACCGGGGCGGACGCCGATTCCGGGGACGGCGCCGGCATCCTTCTTCGTATTCCCGACGCCACGCTCAGGAACGGCCTCGAGTTCGACCTGCCGCCGGAAGGCGAATACGCCGTCGGCATGATGTTCCTCCCGCCTGGGGAAGCCGGAGCCGCCGCCACCCGCAGGGAAATCGGCGAAGCGGTCGGGCCGATGGGCTGGACCCTTCTCGGCTGGCGCCGGGTCCCGGTGCGGCCGGACGCCCTCGGCAAGGTGGCCCGGGCGGCGATGCCGTCCATCTGGCAGGCGTTTTTCACCCCGCCGACCGACCGGGGCGACCTCGACGCGGACGGCCGGGAACGCCTCGCCTACGTCCTCCGGAAGCGCCTCAAGAATGTCCTGAAGCGGCCGACGCAGGGGGAAATGGGCTTTTACATTGCCAGCCTGTCCTTCCGCACCGTCGTCTACAAGGGGATGACGACGTCGTTCCAACTTGAAGAATTCTACGCCGACCTCCACGATCCGCTGACCGTG
>JAJBTL010000016.1 GCA_020860865.1 Planctomycetota bacterium
TGACGTACTGGGATGATATCCAGAAAATGTACTCGCTCGTTCTCGGGAAGGACGACGCGCCGTTCCTTCCGGACGCGGTCAAGTCCGACGTCAAGACGAAGCTGTCCCGCATCAACGACATGGTGTTTTTCGGCACGGCGCCGTCCAACCTGGCCCGCTACCACAAGGTGGAAAACGGCGAACTCCTCGGCAGCATCGCCAACAAGTACCGGGTCGACTACGAATCCATCGCCCGCATCAACGGTATCGATCCGAACCGCATCCGCGCCGGCCTTGATCTCAAGCTCATCGTCGGCGATGTCGAGGTTATTGTCAGGAAAAACGAACGCGATCCGGAGCGCGGTCCGAGTCTTACCTGGTTCCTGGACGGGCGCTGGGTGCGGGAATATCCGGCCTGCGTCGGCGACGGCATGAAGACGCCGGCCGGGACCTACACCTTCTCGTCGAAAGACCGCTTCCCGTCCTGGGCCAATCCGGCCAACGGCCAGCTTCTTCCGAACGATCACCCGGAAAACATCCTGGGCAGCCGCTGGATGGCGATGAAGGGGATGAACACGCAGGGCCTCGGCATTCACGGAACGACGGTGGACGATTCCATCCCCGGCTACACGTCGGCGGGTTGCGTCCGGCTCCACGACAAGGATGTGGAGGAGTTGTTCAGCTTTGCCCGTATCGGCGGCAAGGTGACCATTATTGAATAATGCGGGGCGGGTTTGAGAGTTTTTATTGCCTCGCGAAAAAGATTTTGAAAAACATCTTGACAATTTGGCCGATAGCCATAAGATGCTCTCTCTACGAAACGGAAGTGGGCGACTAGCTCAGTTGGCTAGAGCACCAGCTCGACAAGCTGGGGGTCACTGGTTCGAGCCCAGTGTCGCCCACCATTTTTTCTTCGTACTTGCGCTTCTGTGCACTCTCCCGTATACTTCGGTACTGTGCCCGGCAGGGGAATGAAGGTTTTTCCTTCGTTGACCTTCCGCAAGCGCCGCCCTGGGTGGGAGCGCCCTCCCTTCCCATGGTTGAAGCAGCGGGCCGATACGGCCCGGCGCGATGGTTGCCAGGCGGATTTCTTGCCGCCGACCCGTCGCTGGAAAAGGGTGCGAGACAACGTGGATGGTACATGACGGAACCGCGTCCCCGGGACGAGGTTCCCATTTCTACAAACACGCCTTGTTCCGCTCTCCCTTTTCCCCACATTTATATACATGCTTGTCGACCGGTTCTGCCGGCCGAGTGGAAAAGGAAACGGAACCGCCCATGTTTACAATCAGCCTGCCGGATGGCAAATCACTCCAGTTCGAAAGACCGCTTCCCTTGTCCGAAGTGGCCGCCGCCGTGTCCAAGGACATTGCGAAAAAGGCCCTGGCCGCCACCGTCAACGGCGAAACCGTCGACCTTTCCCGTAGCGTCGATAGTGACGCCAGTGTTTCCTTTATCATGCCGGATTCTCCGGAAGGGCTGGATATTATTCGGCACTCCGGTTCGCACGTGCTTGCCGAAGCGATTATGCAACTGTTCCCCGGCACCAAGTTCGCCTACGGGCCGGCGGTGAAGGACGGGTTTTATTACGACGTCGATTCGCCGACCGTCATTACTTCGGAAGACCTGCCGAAGATTGAACGGGCGATGCAGAAAATAATCAAGGCCAACCGGCCGTTTGTCCGCCAGGAACTGACCCGGGCCGAAGCCGAGAAAAAATACGCCGGCGACGAGTACAAGCTCGACAATATCGCCCGCGCCGACGGCGATGTCATCAGCTTCTACGAGCAGGGCGATTTTTCCGACCTGTGCCGTGGTCCGCACGTGCCGTCGACCGGAAAGATTGGCGCCGTGAAGGTCATGAGCCTGGCCGGGGCCTACTGGCACGGCGACGCCAATCAGAAACAACTCACCCGCGTGTACGGAACCGCCTTCCCGACGCAGGACGAGTTGAAGGATTACCTGAAAAAGCTCGAGGAAGCGAAGCGCCGCGATCACCGGGTCATCGGGAAGCAAATGGACCTCTTCTCAACCGAGCCGGATGTCGGTCCCGGGCTTATCCTCTGGCATCCGAACGGGTCGATTATCCGTCATGAAGTGGAGGCGTTCTGGAAAGAGGAGCATTTGAAGCGCGGGTATCAGCTTCTCTACACGCCGCACATCGCGTCGGAGGAAATCTACAAACGGTCCGGCCACCTCGAGAATTACGGCGACATGATGTACAGCCCGATGGATATCGACGGCAATCCGTACCGGGCGAAGCCGATGAACTGTCCCGGCCATATCCTTATTTATAATTCCAACGTCCACAGTTACCGCGAACTGCCGTTCCGCTGGTGCGAACTCGGCACGGTCTACCGTTACGAGCCGTCCGGCACCCTCCACGGCATGCTCCGCGTTCGCGGCTTTACCCAGGACGACTCCCATATTTTCTGCACGCCGGAACAGGTGGAAGGCGAAATTAACGGTGTTCTCGACCTGATGGAACACATGATGAAGACCTTCGGCTATACCTACAAGGCCTTCCTTGCCACCCGTCCGGCCAAGGCCATCGGCACCGACGCCCAGTGGGAAATGGCGACGAACGCCCTTCGGGCCGTTCTCGAGCGGCGGAACATGCCGTACGAAGTGGACGAAGGCGGCGGCGTGTTTTACGGGCCGAAAATCGACATCAAACTCGTCGACGCCCTCGGCCGCGAATGGCAGGGACCAACCACGCAGCTCGATTTCAACCTGCCGGAACGGTTCAATGTCGAATATGTCGGTTCGGACAACGAGCGCCACAAGGTGGTGATGCTGCACCGGACCGTCCTTGGTTCGATGGAGCGGTTTGTCGGCGGCCTTATCGAGCATTTCGCCGGCGACTTCCCGCTGTGGCTGGCGCCGCAGCAGGTCCGCATCCTCACCGTCACCGACGCCGCCATTCCCTATGGGAACGAAATCCTCGCCAAGCTGAAGGGCGAGGGCATCCGCGCCCATCTGGACGACCGTGGCGACAAGATTGGCGCGAAAATCCGGGAAAGCGAAATCGCCCGGGTGCCGGTCACCCTCGTTATCGGCGAGAAGGAAATGCAGTCCGGCGAAGCGGCGATGCGCCGGAGGCTGGTCGGCGACATCGGCAGCCGCCGGGTGGACGATATCATGGTTGAATTGGCGGCGGAGATTCGCGAACGGCGTTTACCGCCCCGGGCGGAAAAATAGGGCGCGGGGTGTGGGTGATTTTTTGATCGTCAGGGTGTCTGAAAAACATGTGACGATTGCTTGGCTCTTCAAAGGGGAGACTGGATGACGAACAGCGGCGGCGGCAATAAAAAGGAACTGAGGCTTAACGAGCAGATTCGCAATGTGGACGAGGTCCGGCTCATTGGCGAGGACGGCGAAGCATTGGGGGTGGTTCCTTTCAACGCGGCTTTTGACCGAGCCCGGGCCGCGGAATTGGACTTGGTGGAGATATCCCCCACCGCCAAACCGCCGGTCTGCCGCATCATGGACTACGGCAAGTTCAAATACCAGCAGGCCAAGCGCGAGCACGAGCAGAAGCGGAAGCACCAGGCGTCGGAACTGAAGCAGCTCCGCATCAAGTCGTTCCGCATCGAGCCGCACGACGTCGGCATCAAGCGGAGCAAGGCGCGGGAGTTTCTCGAAGCCGGCCACCGGGTGCTGTTCATCATGATGTTCCGCGCCCGCGAACATTCTCACGCCGACCTTGGGGAACAGCTCCTCCGGGAACAGTTCTCGAAGCCGCTGTCGGACATCTCCAAGATGGACGCGGCGCCCCGGAAGGACGGCAAGAAAATGACGATGACGCTGGCGCCCTTGCCGAACCTCAAGCAGATTCTCGCCGCCCGCGAGAAGGAAGAGGTCAGGCTCCAGGCGGAAGCGGAACGCCTCGAAGCGGAAAAGCGCGCCGCCCAGGATTTGGAACGGATTACCCGTATCATACCAAAGGACGAACTCGGCGAAGTCGACGACGAGCCGATGGAAGACGACGACGAATGAAACGGCGCGGACGACTTTTCCTGCTGTCGTCACGTGGCAGGTAGGAGTCCATGACCGGTTGCGGCGGTGGCAGCGAATTTCGCGACGAACATACGCACGTCGATGATGGTGGTTCTTGGGCGCGGCATGGCTTGAGCGTGTGGCCTGCCGGGCTGGAATCGTTTTTTTTGAATTTGGGTTGCTCCACGATTTTTTTGTGATCAATGCGGCAAAACCGAGTAACGGTCCGACAGGCGGAGTCGGCGCGACGTGACGGGAGACCGGGAACGGAGCGCGGACGAGAGATACCGGTGGTTCTTCGCCGGGGCCGTTTTTTTACCTGCGTGAGAGTGAAAGGAACAGAGAAATGCCGAAACAGAAACCAGTCAAAGCCCTGGTGAAACGGGTGCGCGTCACCCGCACCGGCAAGGTTATGGCCAAGGGTGCCGGAGGCCGCCACAAGCGCGTCCGGAAGAGCGCGGTGCAGAAGCGTCGCCTGTCGAAGATTCGTCCGTTGGAAGGCGCGGCGGTCAAGCAGATTCGTCAAGGCCTGGGTTTGGTGTAATATTTCAACAGACGGAAAAATGGCACAATCCGCCCGTTCCTTATAGAAAATTCGATGCGGCGGATGCAGTCTACAGTGAGTTCCTACCTTGGCACGTTCCACGACAGGCGTTGCTCAACATAAAAAACGCAAAGCGGCGATGAAGAAGGCCAAGGGGTTTGTCGGCGGCCGGTCCAAGCTCCGCCGAATCGCCCAGGGTGCGGTTATCCGCGCCGAAGTCTACGCCACCCACGACCGCCGCAAACGGAAAGGCGATTTCCGCCGCCTCTGGATCACCCGTATTTCGGCCGCTGTTCGCGCCCTCGACATCTCCTACAGCCGCTTCATCGAAGGGCTCGTCAAGGCGAAAATAGAACTCGACCGGAAGACCCTTTCCGAACTCGCCATCAACGAGCCGGAAGCGTTCAAGCTCGTCGTCCAGAAGGCCAAGGCCGCCATCGGGAAGTAATATCGCCCGTCGGGCTGGATAGAACCGTAGTTACTTAAAAAAAACCGCCCCCTCGTTTGAGGGGCGGTTTTTTTTGTGTTGGGACGGATGCTTCCTGAAAGACATATTGCCTCACCGCGCACTTCACTCCTTCACCATCACGCCTTTTCGTTGCCGATACGCCTTCGGTGACACGCCGGTCATTTCCGTGAAGACGGCGATGAACCGCGCCACCGAGTTGAAACCGCAGTCCGTCGAGATCCGGCTGACCGGCAGGGTTGTCTCCAGGAGGAGGTGGCTGGCATGGCCGATGCGGACGCGGTGGATTTCTTCGAGAATTGACACGCCGACGATTTTCTTGAACCGCGTTTCCAAGGTCCGCCGCGAACACTTGGCCTGGCGCACCACCTCGACGGCGCCGATGCCCTGGCGGGCGTTCTGGCGAATATAGGACAGGGCTTCGTTGACCATGATGTCGGTGGACGAGAGGAGGGTCGACGAGGCCCGTTCCACCAGCGGGAGCGGCTGGATGAGGAGGGGCGGCATGTAATCGATGAGACCCTGCATGAGGGCGTCGAGGCGCTCGGCGGCGCGGAAGCCGATTTCGAAACGGTCGAAAGGAATGCTGGACATCGGCGGCGTCGACAGTTCGCAAAGGAGTTCCTCGTTGTCGACACTGACGAGGGCGACATCCTCCGGGATGGCGAGGCCGGCCAGGCGGCAGGCGCCGACAACGTTCATGCCGATGATGTCGTTGGCGGCCATGATGGCGAAGGGCGGCTTTTGCCGGCGGAGAAAACGCGCCAGTTCGGGGGAAAATTCAGTCGACTTCCACCAGCCTATTTTCCGTTTGAAGACAGCGATGTCGCCGTCCCGGTAGGGGGGGCGGTGGCGTCCTGGAATCCCCGGAGGCGATCGTCCGACCAGAGGGAACCGGCGGCGGCGGCGAAGCAGTAGCGGTCGTAACCGAGGCGGACGATGTGATCGCCGGCGAGACGGCCGATGGCGGCGTTGTCGTTACTGACCCGGGTGAGGTCGTCCCGCTCGACCGCTCCCGAGATATCGACAATCGGCAGGCCGGCCCGGCGCAGTTTTCGGAGTTCACCGGCGCTTTCGACGGCGGCGATAATGCCGTCGCCGTTCCAGGCGTCGATGGTCCTGATTTCGTACATCGGCCAGTAGGCGCCGAAGATGCGCCAGCCCTTGGCGTTGGCGTAACGGAGGGCGCCGTTGGCGATGCCCTGGTGGTGCATCTGCGTCAGGCTCAGGTAGAGGGCGACGTTGTGGGGCATGGTGGACCTCCCGCTCCGGGACGGAAAACCGCTTCCGCCTTATTGTAGCGGGAACGGCGGGCGTTTTCCACAGTTGCGCAAAATTGATGGAATAATTGCGTATAATTGACCGTTGCTAACCGGCTCCGCCGGGGTATACGGCCGTTGTACCATTTGACCTTCTACCCATAGAACCGCGTTCGCCGCCAGGGCGGCTTCCTTGTGCGTTCCGTTCTCATCACCGAGCTCTGTTTTCCTTACTCCCGCAGTGGATATTCGGTCGTGACCGCCGGTGCTTTCCCGGTCGGGCCGGGTCGTAAATATCCGCAGCGTCCTCATTCATCATTTTCGCCTTTCGTGACCGGTCGCCCATTCGCGGCACCCGGGCGGCGGATGCTTTGTGTCATCATTTCGTTTCAAAGGAGAACCAATGAAAAGACTGTTCCTCGCCATGATCGTCCTCGTCGGCTTTGGCCTCGTCTCCGTCGCTTCGGCCGGAGAGAAAATTCGCGTCAGCTACCTGGTCAGCAATTTCAACGACAACTTCCTGTCGAAAATCGCCGAAGCGGCCCGGAGCGCCAATTCGGACGCGGTGGCTGTCGAACTGTTCGACGCCCAGGACGATGTTATCCGCCAGAACGACCAGGCCATCACCACCCTCATGGAAAAGCCGGACGCCATCCTCGCCATCGCCGTGGAAACGACGTCGGTTATGCCCATGGTCAACGCCTGCCAGGAGGCCGGAGTGCCGCTCATTTTCGTCAACCGGAATCCGTTCCGGGGCCAGACCATTCCGGAGGGGGATTACATTTTCGCGCCTGACACCCGGCTCGAGGGTGAATATCCGGCCCGCTACGCCTGCGAAAAACTCGGCGGCAAAGGCAATGTCGCCATTATCCGGGGCGGCAACCACGAGGCGGCGGTCAACCGCACCGACGGCGCCAAGCGCGTCATCGCCGAATACCCGGACATGAAGGTCATCGCCGAAGACTCGGGCGAATGGTTCCGCGAGCCCGGCCTCCGGGTGGCCGAAAACATCCTGACCACCCACGGCGACCAAATAAACGCCTTCCTTTGCAACAACGACGAGATGGCGCTCGGCGCCCTTCTCGCCATCGACAACCTCGGCCGCTCGGAGCAGGGCATTGTCGTCACCGGCGTCGACGGCGTGCCGGAAGGCCTCGAGTCGATTCAGCAGGGACGCCTCGTCGCCACCGTCTACCAGGACCCGGTTGAACAGGGCCGGGGCGCGGTCGACTTCGCCGTCGAACTGGTCCGTGGCGACAAGAAACCGCAGGAAGCGGTTCTCAAGGTCAACCTCATCACCATTGACAATGTGGACGAATTTATCGGGCGGTAGTCGTGTTCTCCAGGGCGACGGGGAGTCGAACCGGCAACCCGTCGCCCGCACGGTTCATGGAGTATTTCAGAGTCACATGATGCTACAGTCATCGCATGAACAGGGTGTTTCGTCGTTTTTCGTGATATGGGCTTTTTAGAAAGCTTCGACCAATGAACTATCGTGAACGCGAGTTGGCGACCCTCGGCTTCTCCAATGACGGCCTCGACCGGGGCGCCATTATTGAAAGCATGGGCCCGTGGATCAAGACAGTCCGCGCCTTCAAGGAGCAGGGGTTTGACAGCGGTTTTCTGGACGCTCTCGAAAGCCCGGAACTGCCGACGGAAAACCTGTTCTACGCCCGCCGCCCGTGCGAGGAGTGGGAACGGTACTGCAACGTCATGAAAACGGAGCCGGTCTGCGAGTACGAAACCGCCTTCGGCTGGGACCCGTTGAAGCGCGTGTCGTTCCGGATTCCGTTTGTCTCGTATGACGCGAAAATTCTCGAAGACACGGACGAATACACCCTCCGCTACGACCGGGACGGCTGGGTCAGGAAGTATGTGAAGGGCCGCGAACTCGTCCAGGAAATAACGCCGGTGGTGACGGATTGGGAAAGCTGGGAACGGCACAAGGACCACACCCGGCAGGAACTGGCCCGTCACTGCACCCGGGAAAACATGGAAAAGGCCTACGGCCGCTACCGGGACGGGGACGACCGGTTTTCCATCCGCCTCCGTTTGACCGGGTTTTTCTGGCTTATCCGCGACCTGATGGGCGTCGAAGAGCACCTCGTCACCTACATGCTCGAGCCGGATCTCATCAAGGACATCAACCAGTTCCAGCTTGAAGTCTACCGGGATCAACTGGACGGCATCCTGGACATTATTAAACCGTCCACCGTCTTCTTCGAAGAAGACTATTCCGGTGCCAACGGGCCGATGATTTCACCCGACACGTTTGAGGAGTTCGTCTCGCCGTGTTACCGGGAGATTGTCCCGTTCCTGAAGAAACGCGGCGTCGGCATGGTCTTCCTCGACACCGACGGCGACTTCGTGCCGATGGTGCCGACGATGATGGACTGCGGCATCGAAGGGGTGTTGCCGGTGGATGTCAATGCCGGCGTCGACATCGTCAAGGTCCGGGAACAGTACCCGCGTCTCCGGTTCTGGGGCGGATTCGACAAGCTGGCGCTGGTGAAGGATACCGCCGCCATCGAGGCCGAGTTCCAGCGGCTGATGCCGGTCATCCGCCAGGGCGGCTGCATTATCTGCACCGACCACCAGGCGGCGCCGCATACGCCGCTGGAGAATTACCGGTACTATGTAAAACGGCTCATGGAAGTCATGGCGGAAAACCGCCGGGACGGCGTGCCGCTCGGGTAAATGGCGGTTACCGCTCATTTTTCACTACTTCCATGAAATGATTTTGACGCGCCGGTCCGGCTGGGCTGGCGCGTTGTTTCTTTGTACATGCTGCGCCACGCCGTACATTGGGAAGGCCCGCCAGCAGTGGATGGAGGTTCCGTACTTTCTCGAGTATACTAAGGATTCGGAACGGTGGCGCGAATCGCGTCGCGGCTGGTACTATCAGGTACGGAAGAGTAAGGAAAAGGATGTCGTTGTCAGAGAAGAATCAAAACGAGGCGCCGTTCACGGTCTGGGTCGACGCCGACGCCTGTCCCCGGCAGCTTCGGGATATTTTGGAAATTGCCGCGTTGCGGCGGCGAGTGACGATGCGCTTTGTCGCGAACAGTTATATGCGGCTGGAGGAGTCGCCGTATCTCCATTTTCACCAGGTGGCGGAAGGGGCGGACAAGGCGGACGACTATATTGTCGAACACGCGGTGGCGGGCGATCTGGCCGTGTCCGGGGATATCCCGCTGGCGGCGCGCCTCGTCGAGAAGGACGTCATGGTCATCGACACCCACGGGGAGCAGTTGGACAGCGCCAGTATTGGCGAACGGCTGGCCATGCGGAACCTGATGGATTCCTTGCGCTCGGGCGGGATGGAAGTGGGCGGACCACGGGAACTGGACCGGACCGGCGTCCAGCAGTTCGCAAACGCCCTTGACCGGTACCTCACCCGGAGAGGGAAGTGAACGGCCAGCCAGTCGCGGCGACGGACGGCTCCCTTGTCTGGACCGAACCGCTGGTGGAAGGCGTTCTCGTCAGGCGCTACAAGCGGTTTCTCGCCGATGTGACGCTCGCGGACCGGAGCGTCGTCACCGCCCATACCGCCAATACCGGCGCCATGCTCGGCTGTTCCGAACCGGGGCGGCCGGTCTGGCTGTCCCGGCATGATCGGCCGGGACGGAAATATCCGTATTCACTTGAAATGATCCGGATGCCGTCCGCCATGGTCGGCGTCAATACCGGTATTCCGAATCGCCTCGTCGAAGCGGCGGTGGCGGCCGGCGCGGTGGCGGAACTGCCCCGGCCCGACCATATGCGGCGGGAAGTGAAGCGGGGCGCCAGCCGCCTTGATCTTCTTCTCGAAACCGCCGGGCGGGAGACCCTCGTCGAAATCAAAAACTGTACCCTGGTGGAGAACGGCGCCGCCCTGTTTCCCGACGCGGTGACGGTCCGTGGCGCCCGTCACCTTGAAGAACTGGCGACGCTGGCGGCGACCGGCTGCCGGGCCGTTATCTTCATCGTCGTTCAGCGGAGCGATGCCGAATGGTTCAGCCCGGCCGACAATATCGATCCACACTGGGGCCTGACGCTGCGGCGGGTCGTCGCCAACGGCGTTGAACTCCTCGCCTACCGGGCGGAGGTGACGCCGGGACGCATAGCTCTCGCCGAACGTCTCGAGGCGCGTTTGTAGGTTATTGAATAGGTATACTACGAAGAGCTCCGGAACAGCTCCATCAATACTGCGGGGCTGGGGCGGCGTCGATGTCGCCCAGAGGGATGGCGGCGCGGATGTTGTTCTGGCGCGTCCGTTCGTTCATTCGGAGAATGTCCTTGAGGCTGCCGGCCATGGCGAGGAGTTCCTCGGCCGTCGCCGCCGAGGCCGAGGCGGATTGGGCTGTCCGTTCCGCCGCCTTGCCGACTTCCTTGACGCTTTCCTTCACAGCCGATATGCCCTGGAAGTTTTCGCCGGCCACCCTGGCAATCTCCGTCATCAGGCCGCCCACTTCCTCAACCACCTCTTCGATCTCCGCCAGGGCGGTGTTCGTAGAGTCGAGGCATTCCGTCGTATAGGACAGGCGGTCGAGGGATTC
>JAJBTL010000141.1 GCA_020860865.1 Planctomycetota bacterium
TGGCGGGCGTCGGCGGCGGCCGCGATTGGGCGGAGGGCAGCGGTGTCGGCAATGTCTAACGGCAGTTCCTCCACCCGGGCGGCGCCCCGGCGGCGGCAGGCTTTGGCCACGGCGGCGAGCCGTTCCACCCGGCGGGCGGAGAGGAGGAGCCGGGCCCCGGCCGGAGCCATTTCCAGGGCCAGGGCTTCACCAATGCCGGAGGAGGCGCCGGTAATCCATACAGTGCGATTTTTTATTTTCATCTACTCAAGTCTCCACCCCTCGCGACCGCTAATACTTCTGTAGTGTCAGAAGGTGGAATAGCCATCTTCCGACGCACCGACCACGCCAGGCGAGGACGGAAGGATTCCGCCCGTCGGCGCGGCCTAGGGTTAACCATGTATAGTACCGGAAACCATCGGGCTATACCAGAGATGCGAGGAGCGCATGATGAGTGTTGGAGGCGTTGGCGGTGGAGCCGCCGATATGAGCGGGCTTATGTCCGTCCTGCAACAGGGATTGCAGAAATCGACCGATTTGTCGAAAAACATGATTTCCATCGGGGTGGAAAACTCCATCATCGGCGACAAGATGGCCATCGCCCAGGAAATCATCGACGTTTATGCCTGATTGATCCTGAACACGTGATTCGGTTTCGATCATGCGCGTTCCGGCGCGTATGTGGTCCCCTGTATTGGTTCAGTGCCCGGCGTCCGCCCTTGTGGCTGGCGCCGGGCGTTTTGTTACTGTATAGTGGAACCTGCCGGTCTCCATGAAGGGAGACGGTGGGGAGAGTACAGCTTCAACCGATGCCGGGCCACTGTGCCACGGCACACGAATAACGGGGACGAATGTTTGCCGGAATGCGCTGGGACGGTTGGGAGGTGGTCGGGCTCATTGGCGAAGGCCTGTTCTTCGCCAGGATGGCGGCGCAATGGGTCATGTCGGAGCGGGCCCGGCGGCCGGTCATCCCCACCGCGTACTGGTACATGTCCCTGGCCGGCGCGGTTATCCTCATTCTCTATGCCTTGCATTTGGGCAGCTTTGCCGTATTGTTACCGCAGGTGGTGGGGGTGGTCTTTTATGCGCGGGGATTGCATTTGGACATTCTTTCACGCCGCCGCGACGCCAGGCGCGCCGCTCTTGGCTTCGACAATGACACCTATCCGTGGCCGGCCGTTTCCATTATCGTGCCGGTTCACAACGAAGAGGCGTCCCTCAAGGAAACCCTCACCGGCCTCACGGACCAGGTCTATTTCGGACCGAAACCGGAGGTCGTCGCCGCCCTGAACGGCTGCACCGACGATTCGCGGCGCGAGGCCGACGCCGTCCCGGACGTTACCGTGGTCGAAAGCGAGCGGTCCGGCATGTCGTTCGGGAAAAACCTCGGCGCCAACGCCAGCCATGGCGATTTCCTCGTTTTTGTCGACGCCGACACTCGCATTCCGCCGGATGCGGTGCAACACCTGGTCGAGGCGGCGGCCGGGCTTGACCGGTTTATCGGCACCGTGGCCGGGGCGCCGGACCGGGGCGGATTTGTCGTCAAGACCTGTTTCCGCATTGCCAATTGGGCGACGCGGCGAAAACAGGCCCATGCGCCCGGGGGCGTCATGCTCATGGACCGGGAGACGTTTACCCGGGTCGGCGGCTTTGACGAATCGTTGCCGCAAGGGACGTCGACGGATATGATCTGGCGGGGCGTCGAGTCCGGCGCCACCTATGTCTATGTCGATTCGTTCCGGGCGGTGACGTCGATTCGCCGGTTTGAAAAGACCGGCATTATCCGCCAGATGCTCAGTTGGCGGTCAAACCACCGCGCCTTTGCCGCCGGCCGCCGCGAGACGGTGTCGGACAGGGCGTATGAGGATATTCGGTGAAAATTTCCTTCCTCCGGGGCGAATTCTCCATCTGCCGGCTCCGCGATCTGAGCCGGCTGGACCTGTCCGGCAATATTCTGTTCCTCGCCAAGACGCCGGACGAACTGTCCCTCGTCTGCCCGACGGAATCGGTGCCGGACAATACCCTCAAGGTCGATCACGGCTGGGCCGCCTGTTATGTCGAGGGCGAACTCGATTTCTCCCTCGTCGGCATCCTCTCGGAGATAAGCCGGGTCCTGGCCGAAAACCGGATAAGCCTGTTCGCGGCGTCCACCTATAACACCGATTACATCCTCATTAAACAGGTCAAGGTCGAGGCGGCCAAAGAGGCGTTCCGCCAGGCCGGGTACGACGTGGCCTGAGTCCCGCCGCCGGACCATCGTCTGCCAGAAAATCACGGTCGATTCACCGCCAAAGCAATGCGGGAAAATATGGTCAACCCGTTCGCGCTCAACCTTTACCGTAGACGATTTCCCCAAAAAACTTTTCCCAAGAGTCAGGTTAATCCGCGTAAACCTAAACCACAAACCACCTTCCCGATAACTACACCAAGTCTCGCACTTTCTCAAGTTTTGCCTCAGGCGACCGCTAATACCTCTACTGGCCGTCTCGGCGATGACGGCCGGTACCGTGCGCGCTCTTCGCACGCAGACGTTGAAGCAATGGAAGCTTCTGACGGGAAAGGATGGAACGATGATCCAGGGAATGGGAAGCGCGGGCATAAGCGGCGCGCAGTATTACGCGAACACTTCGCGAAACGCCATATCGCGGGCGACGGCGGGATCGGGCAGTAGCAACCCGGATATTGTGGCGATATCTCAGGCGGCCAGGGCGCTGTCCGAGAAGGTATCCGGGATGACCGTCCAGCAACCATCCACCTATACCACCATAGTCGATCAGACGGTGCCAAAGGTTGCCGGTGCCAGTCTCCATAGATATGCCGACCTCGGCCTGGGCGAAGGCGAGACCAACCTGACGGCGATGAATTTCAGCCGAAAAGTTCTTGGCGGCAAGGTTGAAAGCATTCTCAAGAGCGCCGGCATCAAACTCGGCAAGGACGAGCGCGTGTCCATGTCGGTCGGTTCCGACAATAAAATTAAGGTGGCCGGCATCAAGGACAAGAAAAAGGCCGCCGCCATCGAAGAGGCGCTGAACGAGGACAAGAAGCTCGGCCGCGATCTGCGGAATCACGTCGCCGTCGGCCGCGTCACCCAGAACGCCAAAAAGCAGGAGGAATACGTCGAGTTCCTCAAGGACAACGGCATGGAAGTGCCGGACGACATTGACGACCTGTTCACCCACTCCGGTATCCGCGCCTTTATCATTGACGAATATCTGCAAAAAGAGACGGGCAGCGGCCTTGAAGGCCTCGGCCTCAGCGTCGACGCGGACGGCAACGAAACGCTTACCGGCGCCAGCCAGAACCTGATGCAGCTCCTTACCGAAGACACGCAACTCGACAGCACCCTGAAGTCCATGATTCGGGACGGTAAAACCGATACCAGTTTTTCCGTCAGCTTCGAATACGCCAACGGCGCCATTTCCGATCCGACCAGCATCGACATGGCCAATAACAAGATCAAAAGTATCCGTGAAAGCATCATGGGATACTGGGACAAGGAAACGCAGACGATGGTGCCGGGCGCCATCGATAACGCGCGGACCACGATCGACACGTACGGCGGCGGCTTCAACGAAGATCCGGCGCTTATGGAGGCATTGAGTCGCGGCTTTTCGATCAAGGTCGACAGATCCGGGAAATTCGAGATTGTCGGCGACCATCTTGACGCCGGCGCCAAGCGGATGCTGACAAACATTGTCCAGAAAGCGCTGGACGGTTGGGCTGAGGACAAGTCGCGAACCGCCCTGGACGGCCTTGGCGGCGTGCGGATCGCGAACTTTGCGGATGTTGCCGACGCGTTTATCGAGGAGCACCGGTTCGAGCACGGCGACGTCGACGAGAATGCCCACGAAGTGATTATCAACTTCGCCGGCGGCGCCGACAGTACCAAGGTCGTGTCCGATGCGGCCGACAAGGCCCAGGACGAGAAGAACAAGCAACTGGCCGGCGAACTCGGCGACTCCCTCCGGACAATGCTCGGTGACAAGGGCATCGACGCCCAAAACCTCACTATGGAAATTAACGAGAACGGCAGAATTATCGTCCAGGGCGACGCCGACCAGAAGGATATCCAGAAAGCGCAGGAGCTTATCGACGCCTTTGTCAAGGATACCCGGGAGGCCGGCGGTCCCGGCCAGGCAAACGGCAAGGACGAGGACGACGTAAACAGTGCGGACATCAATCCGAACGCCGACAACGAGCGTCTGGAAATGCATTTCAAGAACAAGAAGAAGGACGACGACTACACGCCGGACGGCTGGGCCAAGAGCGATGTGGTGACGACGAGCGATGATGAAAAACCGGTCCTCGAGACGGAGGAGGAGGAACGGCTGCGAAATCTCTTCTTCTCGAAGGGCCAGCGCCATGAGAAGACGGTCGAAAACTTCGCCAAAACCCTCCCCGGGTTATTCCCTGATCAAAACATCTACAACGGCACTGTGAAGGGCGGCGTGTCTAATATCAAGGCTCCCCGATTCGCATCGGACGAAGCAGCCGGACCTGGCGGATGGCGGTTCAATGTCACTGGCGCCAGCGAGGCAGGCGCGCTCTACCGCGAACTGATGAACGGCATGCAATTCCACGATCCGATGAAGACCGCGAAGTACGAAATGTAAGGCGTTCCACTACTTACCATGCTATTGAAAAAGCCCCGGGCAATGCGTCCGGGGCTTTATCTTGGGGAGGAAGGGTTCGCCGATTTTCTAAAATACAAATCCGACGCGAATGCCGAAGAAGTCGCCTCGGCCGCGTTCTGTCTCCTTGCCGAACGACCGCCACTGCCACTCCCGGCCGTATTCCGCCAGGACAAACAGGTTGTCCGTGAACGCGTACCTGACCGTGAAGGCGAGTTTGAAAAACCGCTCCGTCGCCGGTTCGGGGATTGACTCCTCAATCCGGAGCCCTTCGGCCATGACGCCGAAGCGGAGGGCGTCGGTGGGATGGTAGGCGGCGCCGAGTTGCCAGGTGTCGGTGTGGTAACCCTTCGTGAAGTTCCAGTCCTGGCCGCGCTGGTATTCGCCAAACACCTGCCACGGGCCACGGTGCCAGTCGAACCCGACCGAGACGGCGTAGGCAATCGACCGGCCCGTCGCCAACGGCGAGACATCGGTCCGGTCCGCCACCCTGGCCATGGCCGACGACCGCGCCACCATTCCGGACACTTCCAGAACCAGGTCCTCGAACGGACGCCACCATAGCCGTCCGGCCGCGCCGACGGCGGCGCCGTTGTCGTGGCTGGCGCCGGGGCGGAGGCGGTCCTTGTATTCGAGATCGGTCGGTTGGAACGCCGCCACCTCGACCCGCCAGCAGTCGTCCCACTCGTAACTGGCGCCGGCCATGAACACCCGGTCGAACTGACCCGGCCGCATGGCCGGGAGCGGTGTGACGGCATCGGCCGGATCGTCACTGCCAATAGCCGGTCTCTCCCACGGTTGCCGGATGAACAGCGGGCCTTCGGACGAATCGTCCTGGTTGGCCATATGGTGGTAGCTTTGGATTATGCCGAGGGTGATGTCCTGCCCGTACGGCGCCCGGCTTTTACCGGCGAAGAAACCGAGGCCGGTGCCGCCGACCGATGACATGACGAGGAGGGCTTCTTCAAGGAGTCGTTCCTGATCGTCCCGGATGGCGTCGTTCGCACTAAAATCTATCTTGAACAGGGCGCGGACGTTCGGGTGGACGTCCGCTTGGACCCGGAGGTTGGCGCGGCGCACGGCAAGGCCGTCGGTGTCGTGATCGGTCGGCCGGTACGGCGCGTTCGGAGCGGTTCGGGTGGTTTTTGAATAACGGTAGGTGTAGTCGGTGGCGAGTTCGCCGCCAATGGAGACGCTGGCATTACGCCGGAGTGACACGGCAGCGCCGGGCGCCGTCACGGCATCCGGGAGATCGCCGGCCACGAGGCCGCCGCCGGCGAGGGCCAGACAGAGCCCCCAGACGAGAAATACGTTCCCCCATGCCATGCGCCGTTCCCCGAAGCGCTGTACCGCTACACCACTGTGCCGCCGCCAGCGGATGCGCCAGCCCGCCGCGTGTGGCGGCCGGCTGGAAACCGTTGACGGGTTGGCCGGCGTTTCCCCAAAAACGTCGACCCTGCCTCAAATGTTTTTCATTCAGGTACGAGGCGATACTCGGCGGTAGTGTTAAAAATTCGCGTTTTCAACGATAAAACACGGCCCTACCGGCGGATTTCTTATCGCTCTTTCCCACGGCGGCGCCCTCCCCGGTCCCGGGCTCGCCATGACACGCCTCAACTTTTATCGTACGGCCATTATATTGATAGTAAACGACAAATGCAATCGCTTTATACCACCGGCTTTCGCCCGGGTGTATGTCTTTGGGTGAAAAAGGGCCATTTTATGGGACAAAATGGGCAATTTACAGCGGATTTCCTTGACAATCCGGGTTTTTGGGTTATCTTGAGGAGCAAATATTCGACTGTATATCGTGCATCCGGGAGAGAATGGTTTCCCAGAAGGGTGGCATTTTTCCCCGGTCGCGCGATTGTTTTTCCGATGAAGGTTTCGGACCTTGACGCTATTGCCTGTCGCTCCGGACCTGTGCGGCATTCCCCAGGTCAGCGTGGGGAGGTCGGACGGCGTGTTCCGCATGCCGTTTGCACCGTTTCGGTGGTGACCGTACCTGGTGACGGCGCTTTGGCGGTCCGACGTCTTCCTATTTGATTGTGGCCAGGACAAGGCCCACCGCGTGTCGTTTTTGGTGCCGACCGAACCGCGCCTGCTCGTTTCCATCGTCCAGGAGGAGTTCCGATGGAATGCCGGCATTGCGTCCAGAAGGACGAATGCGGGGAACAGGCCGCCGCCGAGGCCGGACCGGATCGCGGGGCTGTCCGCTATTTTCGCGCAGTGAGAAGGGAAAAACCCGCTATGTCGCATGAAACAAAATGCATGGTACAAGGCTGTGAAAACCGCGTGCATGCCAAGGGCTATTGCCGCAAACACTATGGTCAGATCTGGCGCAAAGGCAAAATCTACACGCAAAAAGACGCCGGATCGTCCAAAAAGATGGGAGTGAAAAACTCGCACCGGGACGACACCGACCGGATGCGGGCGCTCGAGCGGGAACTTCGCCGGGCCGAGATGATGTATAAAAACGTCATCGGCTTCGAAGGCCGCCTGAAGTGGCGCCGGGAAATCGTCGAAGTTAAAAAGGAAATGACCCGCCTCGGCATGCCGATTCCGCTGCCGGAAACCGGTCAGGCTACGCCGGTCGGGATGGCGAGCAGTTTCTAAGTAACATTGTCCCGGGTAGGCGGCACGGCATGGCAATCCTCTACGAGCCGACGCGATCGTTCTCGAGAGGAAAAGCGGCTGTACTCTAAACCGGAACGGTCGCCATACCGTATCGTAACGGTGTCCGGTACCGGTGGTGGGAAGTGGTGCCGATAACGCCTGCCGAAGCTACCGAACTGTCCACGAAGATTTTTACAATGCCATAGCCTTCCGTTCGCGGGAGGCTATTTTTATACCGTTACCGTGCCGAAAACCGGTCCTGCGTTGACACGCGCCACGCTTGTCGGGATTATTGACAGTGGGTCCGCACTGTTCGGAGGAGCGTTTCAATGCATTATACCGGCAATGTCATCCGTCCGCCGCACGAGGCGCGTAATGTCCTCCTGCAGGTCACGGTCGGTTGTTCGTACAACAAATGCACTTTCTGCAATATCTACGACACGCCGTTCCGCCTGTCGCCGATGGCGGAAATTGAGGAGGATCTGGCCGAGGTCAGGGCTGCTTATCCGCATTGTCCCCGGGTGTTTCTCCTGAACGGCGACGCCTTTGTCCTCTCCTTCGAAAAGCTCCGGGACATCGCCGTCACAATTAAGAAATACCTGCCCCAATGCCATATCATTTCCATGTACGCGGGGATCATGAATATCAGGAATAAGACTGTCCCACAACTGACCGAACTCCGTTCCCTCGGCATCAACAAACTCACCATCGGCGTCGAATCCGGCGACGACGACGTGCTCCGTCGCGTCCGGAAGGGCTATACCGCCGCCGAAATAGTCACCGAGTGCAACAAGCTGGACGCGGCCGGAATACTCTACAGTATTATCTACCTTGGCGCCCTCGCCGGTCACGGCCAGAGCGAGAAAAACGCCCTCGAAAGCGCCCGCACCTTCAACCAGATTCACCCGACCCACATCGGCGCCACCTCCCTCACCCTGCTCCCGGGTTCGCCCCTGTACGACGAGGCCCGGGCGGGAACGTTTGTCGAGGCGGGCGAACTGGAACGGGCGCGGGAACTGCTGGTCCTGGTCGAGAACCTGAATATCGAGACCTTCTTCGCCGCCAACCATGTGTCGAACGCTGTCGTGGTCAAGGGCCGGTTGCCGCAAGAGAAAGAGGAAATGGTGCGGCAGCTCCGCTATTATATCGACAACTATGACGAAGACTTCATGCGGGAACGGCGGCGGCGTTTGCGGAGTTTGTAGAAGCCTGCCACAAGTCTCGTGTCACTGGCTCGGGTCCACACACTCTGGTGCATCACATATAAAGGAACGCTATGGTGGAACAGGCGAAGCGGCTTTCGATGGTGCTTTTCATCTTGCTGACGGCGACGGCTGTGCCGCTGTCAACGCCAGGCCGGGCGGCGGAATTTGACCTGGACGGCGGACGGGTGGTTCTCCGGCAGCTCCAGTACTGCACCGGCTGCGGATCGGCGCTCCTGGTCACCCAGGTGCATCCCGGCAGTCATATCCGCTGTCCAGACTGCGGCAAGGAACAGACGCGCATCGCTTCCCAGTATGTTCTGAACCAGATGTACCAGCTTTGCACCCTGTGCGGCGGGCCGCTCAACCATGAAGGCCATCACCCGGGGGACATTGCCGAATGCGACACCTGCCACACCCGGCAACCGCTCAGCCGCGACGTTTTCGCCCTCTCCCGCCGAGACAACGGCCCCGGCTACGCACCGGGCCAGCCGCCCGGGACCGGCAAGAAAACCCTTCTTCTCTCGCCGGAACGTGACGACGCCAGGCTGACCATGATTCCCCTGGACGACGACAGCGAGTCCCTACCGTTGCTGCCCGACATTCCCGACCGTCCCGGCGACACCGGCCGGCCGCTCCTGGCCAGCGCCGGATCCGACGGCTCCCGCGGCATGACAGGGCGGCATGGAGGCGTGAGCGATGCGGCCGGCAATCCAATCGCTTCGGCCAGTCGTGAACCGACCGCCGGTGCGTCCGCCGACCGTGATGCTGACGGCTTCGATATCGTTTCTGAAACAATCATCCGTGAGCAGGTTCTCCGCCGTAACGCTCCGCCCGAATGGGCGGAAGGCGATGCCGCCGCCCGGCAGCGCGGTCAACTGCACCTGCCGGATCCGCCGGCCGAAGCGCGCGCCGATGCGACAGCGGCGGAGGGAACGGACGCCCGGTCCGGGTCTCCCGACCTCGCCGCCCTGCCGGGTGGGCGGGATCGGTCGGGCCGTCCGGATCGGTCGCGGGTCGGAGTCCAGGCGCCGCGTGAACCCGAAGGCATGGCGATGCCGGGCGGGGCGGCGGCGGCCGGGAAGTCCGGCGGCGAGACGGCGCGGTCACGCACCGTCCCGGCGATGCCGCCTGGCGGCCGGCAGGGCGTGCCTGGTGAGCCGCCGCCGGCGCCGTCGTCCGGGCGTGGAACGTCCGGGGCGATGGCGGGCCCGGCGGTGACGGCGGATCTGTTTGGCGGCCGCCGGGCCGGCGGGTCGGATGAGCGGTACATTGCCACCGGACCGGTGGTGGCCCGGGTCGATGGCGAACCGATTTATGCCAGGGATATCGATCGGGTGGTGGAACCGATTGTCGAGCGCCTTCGCGGCCAGCCCGGCGTCGACGAGGCCGTTCTTGAGTCCCGGGTCGCGGATCTGCGGCGCGAGGTGCTGGAACGGCTCATTGACCGCGAGGTGGCGATGCGGGAGGCGGCGGCGATAGGATTCCGGCCCGATCCGACGGCGATTCGCGAACGCGAGCAGGAACTGGCGCAGATACTGGCCGGCACCGGCGTCGACATTCGGTCCGAAGCGCGGCGCGACGTTATCATGCAGGAGATGCGCCGCCGTTATGCCGAAAAGCCGGTGGCGGCGAATCCGCAGGCGGTGCGCGAGTTTTACCAGAACAACCGCGACAAGCTGATCCAGCCGCGCAAGGTGGCGATTGATCAACTGGTCGTCTATGAAGACCGGAGCGGGCGGACCGACCGGCGGAGCGCCCGGGAAATCGCCATGGACATCGCCGCCGCCCTCGAAAGCGGCCAGCGGTTCGACGCGCTCAGGAAAAAACACGACGAATTCTGGCCCGCCGCCGGCCTCGAGTACGAGCCGCCGACGCTCCAGTTCGAAGCGGTCTATGCCCGCCAGGTCCTGTTGTCGGCAGGCGATTTGCGGCGCGGCGCCGTGTTCGGCCCGGTGTTCATGAACGGCATGGTGCTGTTCGGGAAAATAACCGACGACCGCCCGGAGGGACCGGTTCCGTTCGAGGAAGTGGAAAAAGAAATCCGTACTCGCATCGAGGCGGAAGCGGTTGAGAAGAATCTCGACGCCTGGCTAAAACGGTTGCGGCAGAAAACGACTATCGAAATTCTTCTGTAAACAAATTCCCTCGTTCAACCGAAAATGGGTTGCCTTTACATAAAAAATGTAGGTGAAACCGTCATGGTCTCACCTACATGGTCGGACAGTCAGAGGAACGCTGCCAATCCACACGGCGTACGATTCGCTACTGAAGCATTTTAAGAATTTACGTGATAATTCCGAGTTAGTCGCATCCAGTCGCTTACGGGC
>JAJBTL010000275.1 GCA_020860865.1 Planctomycetota bacterium
AAGACCATCGAAGACATCGCCTTCCAAACGAACCTCCTGGCCCTCAATGCCGCTGGCGAAGCGGCCCGCGCCGGCGAGGCCGGGAAGGGCTTTGCCGTCGTCGCGGACGAAGTCCGGAACCTGGCCATGCGCTCGGCCCAGGCCGCCAAGGACACGTCCGACCTTATCCACGGCACGGTCGAACGGGTGCGCACCGGTTCGGAAAATGTCCACCGCCTGTCCGAGGATTTCCAGAACATCGAGGAAGCGACCAGGAACGTCGGCCATCTCGTGTCCGAAATATCCGCCGCCACCAACGAACAGGCATCCGGCGTCGACCAGGTCAACACCGCCGTCGCCCAGATGGACAAGGTCACCCAGTCGAACGCCGCTTCGGCCGAACAGTCCGCCTCGGCGGCGGAAGAACTGTCGGCCCAGGCGGATCAGCTCAAGGACATGGTGGACGATCTCATCGCCCTCGTGGACGGCAAAGCCGCCAACGACGTCGTGCGCGTACCCGGAAACAGCATCAGCGATATCCAGACAGCCCCGGACATGACGATGGAAAAAACGCCCAACCGGAATGTTTTCAGCCTCCCCATGCAAGAGGACTGGTAAGCGGTACGGTGCCGGCGGTCATGCAGACCGGCACCGAGAGCACCTTACATTTAGTAACGATAAGAACGCCTGTAAGCCCTTGCATAGCTTGCAGGCGTTCGTGTTTTGGTCGGCATGGGGGCGGCTTCGGGCGGATTGTCGTAGGGTTTTACCACTTTATTGACGGAGAGCCGAAGGACCGCACCGGGTTGGCGTCATAGTAAGAGTATTATCACTATATCCGGGCATGGACCGACCTGTTGCTAAAACACAGGGAGGATCCTTTTAACTTATGAATTAACATGATGTTAAAACCCTTTTGATTTCTTGGACAGGCTGTGCAAGAATTACCGATCCGCCTCCGGCCTCGGAAGGAACGGGCGGTGCGAACAGGAGACCGGAAGTTGCGACAGGTGTTGCAAACCGGCCGGAAGTCGGTCATAATGGCAGTGTTACCTTTAAGAGGGGGGTATTTGCGTGACTGAAGAACGGAAGATTATTCACATAGATCAGGACAAGTGTAACGGCTGTAGCCTTTGCGTCCACGCCTGCCACGAGGGGGCTATCCAGATGGTTGACGGCAAAGCCAAACTCGTGTCGGATGCCTACTGCGATGGCCTTGGCGACTGCCTTGGGCCGTGCCCGACCGGCGCCTTGTCCGTCATTACCCGTCCGGCCGAACCGTTTGACAGTGAAGCCGCCGCCGCCCATGCGGAAAACCGTCGCCGTCTCCTGGCCGAACAGTTCGGCCTGGGCGCGGGCGGTTGCCCCGGCATGGCGACCCGAACCATCAAGAAACCGGACCCGGCCACAACCGCCACCACGGGCGACGACCCGGGAAAACCCGACGCGAAAGCGGCCAACGCTCCGAACGCGGGAGCCGGGTCGGAACTGTCCAACTGGCCTATCCAGCTCCGCCTGGTGCCGCCGACCGCGCCGTTCCTGAAGGGTGCGGATATCCTTCTCGCCGCCGATTGCTCCGGGTTTGCCGCGCCGGACCTGCACGCGACCTATCTCCGCGGCCGGGTCCTCATCATCGCCTGCCCGAAGCTGGAGGAGGCTGATCCGCAGATTGTCAAACTGGCGAGTATTCTCCGCGCCGCCGTTCCGTCCAGCCTGACGGTACTCCGGATGGAAGTCCCCTGCTGCGGCGGCCTGACCCGCATCGCCACGGAAGCCGTCGCCCGCTCCGGCCTCGACCTCCCGGTCGACGTCGTGACCGTCACCACGGACGGGAGGAACGCGGCGTTGTGATGGTTCGGTCTTGTGTTGGATGAGGTCGTGATTGGCGTGAGATGGTGCGAGAATTCGCGGCACAGCTTGTCGATTTCTTCTCTACCGGTACACGTCCCGCCGATGGCCTATTTTGACTACAAGGACGGTGATTGATGTGTCGTTGATCTCATACACGACTCTGTAATTGCCGACCCGGATGCGATACGTCGGTTCACCCTGCATCTTTATGCATCCGTGTGGTCGCGGATCGTGGGCCAAGGAATCGATGGCTATCTTAATTTTCCTCACGGCGGATGGGTCGAGTCGGGAAAGTTGTCGACCTATATTAGGGACAAAGCGGATCGTATAGGTCATTTTGTTTTTGCACCGCGCCGGGTTGCCATAGTATTCTGTATTTCTTCCCAGGACAAAAGCGGCTGCGGCTTTTCCCGGAGGTAGATGATAACGGCATAATCCTCGATATCTTCGAACCATTCCTGAACGTCGTCCACAGGAACCGCCACATACCACGTCCGGTCGGCGAAGACCTTCATACCAGATTCAGGTACCCGCTTTTTACGCGTTTTTAATAAATGATTCCCATTATCGACACCATCCGTACCGGCGTAATCGGCGATGGCCTTGTTTTCAACCGCCTCGTACCAGGCGTCAAACTCCGACACGGGAATCAGTAAATATTCAATAGTATCAAACGTCATATACTTGCACGACGCCGGTACAAGATCGGAACGTACACGTAGCGCTGAGTTTAAGGTATTTTTCTTAATTGTGGTCACGGCAATCACCTGTATGGGTAGCTGAGGTTGTAATAAACCCAGAAAATGCTATAGTACCTATTAACACTCGCTTGAAAAGGTTTAAAATGATTTCCCAGTCTCCAAAACACCACGCCAGTACACCGTTACAGACGGCAACCTTGTACTGACCATCGATTCCGATGGCGGTAAATGGCTCGTTGCCACCTTACCATTTGATCCCGAACTTGTCACACAGGCGCGGGATATTGATAAAGCTTTCATAAGGGCTTACGACGCAAAACAGCTACTGGATGCGTGCGCCGGAAAAACGGGGAAAACACCATTCTAAAAATGGTACAGCCTACCAGGTCATACCATCGCCCGCACCATCTCCACCGCTTTCCGACCACTTTTATCCTGCATGGCCCGCGTTAGATCGTGATCGGACTGCAACCCACTCCAAAACTCCGGCGACACCGCAAACGCTTTCGCAAGGAGAAGGGCCATACGCGGCAAGACGGTTCTCCGCTACTCGCAGATTTCGTGTCAACGCCATACTCGGCCCTGGTGGCTTGCTACCAGGTTGTCGCCCCCGTATAATTGCGTGTAAGGAGAATTATATGACTACAGCCACAAAGAAGGTAAAGGCTGGCAAAGTGAAAAAGTCAAGGTTGCCCTTGCCCGAATCGGCCGATAAAGCCATCATAGCCGGGACAGAGTATGTGATAATTCCATCGGCCGAATTTGAGGATTGGTATTTGGATCAAATGTTGGCAGCGGTGGCCGCCGATAGGCTGAAGGCTGAACGGAAACAAGCGGCGCCATGGGCAGACGTGGTAAAGCGCCTAAAAAGCAAAAAGCCACCGAGGTCCAAGTAAAACGATGCCCAAATATGAGATCAAAGCCATTCCAGCAGCGGAGGAAGACCTCGCCAAACTTCCGGAGCCGGCTCAAAGCCGTGTAATCATGGCAATAACCAAACTTGCAGACAACCCCAGACCCTCCGGCGTTCGGAAGATGGAGGGGTTTAAAAACATGTATCGCATTCGCGTCGGACATTATCGAGTGGCGTACGAGATTCACGATAGTATTCTCATGGTTTTGATTGCGGCGGCGGGGAATAGGTCCACCATCTACCGCCTTCTCGCACGGCGAAAACCCTAGACCTCTTCAATACCGCCGTTCGTTACACGCCAGCTGTCCAGCAACAAAATCCAACAAGTCCCTTGCATTGCCCGATCTTTCAGGTATACTAGTTGTCCCGAATCGCCGCTATGCCAACTTGGCTCAGTGGTAGAGCAGTGCTTTCGTAAAGCACAGGTCCCGGGTTCGAATCCCGGAGTTGGCTCCAAATTTTCGCCCTGTTTCCTTTGGGAAACAGGGCGTTTTTTGTATAGTGACTGTCTTTTCTGACGACAGCCTGATCAGGCGGATTTGGCGACGCGTTTTTTGCCGGCAGTGGCCTTGGCAAAAACATCGGAGAGGCGACTTACTTTATGCTCCAAACCGTCCATGCGGTCGAGGAGCATGTCCAGCTTGTGTTCGAGGCGCTGGTGCTGGCTGTACCGTTCGCCGACGGCGTTTTGCCAGTTCGGAGGGATGACGCTGTCGTCGTCCGAGTGGTCGACCAGCCGCTTCTGTTTGGGAACGAGCGAGAACGACTCCACCACATCGACAAGCGCCGCCACCCGCTCCGCCGCCCACCCATACAGATCGCCGGGAACGTCCCGGACAACAACCGCATAGCCTTCGTCCGTGGCGGCGACGTCCGCGCACCAACCGCCGTAGGTCGTCCTGATGGCTCCGGCGAGTTCGAACGCGTCGGCTTCGTCAAGGAAGTTGACCGGCGCGGCAAGCGGCCGGAGCGCATCCGGCAGGGTGACCTCCCCTTCCCCGCCGCGAAATCCGGGACGGTACAGGTCGAAATAACGGTTCAGGACGGCGATGGTGTGGCGTTCGGGGATTGACAAGCGGTCGTGCGTGGTGAACACGGACGTTGACCGGTCGGCATGTTCGAGGGTGAACAAGGCGATGTTTCGGCCGAGTACTTCGCCGACGGATTCGACGATATGGTGGCCCCAAGGACTGGCGCACACCACCGCCCGGCCCTGCGGATCACGGATGATGCTGTCCTCGAGAAAATCCCACCGGTGCTTTTCGGCAAAGTCCAGGTAGTCCCCCAGGCCCATTGCCAGGAAGGCTTCCCGGCAGGCGGCGGTCCGTTCCTCTTCCGATCGATCGGTGCCACCCACAGCGTGTTTCTTGTTCATGCGCATAAAACACTCCATTCCTTCGGCGATATCCGCCGATATAGAGAATGGGCCGTTTCGTCTGGCTGTCGCAGCGAGACGGTCAAGGGGGTGTCGGAGGTTTGAGCTCCGGCATCCCCGCTTTTTAACGGCCCGAAAAAAGTTATTTCAGGACTCTTATGAATCAGTATAACTAAAGCTCTTAACAATGGGTAGAGAATTATCAATTTTATCCGTCGCCATATTCCGCTTCTGTACCGCTTTTTCTTAATGTTTATTAACAGGATTTTCACCTTCCATACGCATCAGCACCCGCTCCACATTTTCCAATTCCGCGATATCTTCAGCATCCGCCTCTCTGGCCTCGGCGGCACGACGGGAATCATCAAATTCCATATAAACACTATGGGCAACCTCAATCGCTTTTTCGTGAGTAACCGTTCCGGCATTGGTCAGGATAGCTTTATCCGCGAAAGAGAGGAAACGGTCGAGGTTTTCCCGCCAAAACGCCATAGTTGGCCGCTCACGGCTTCTGGCGCGTAATTCCGCCTGGTCCAGAAAAAGATTTACGATGCGATTCAATTCGTCGATTTCTTCCCCATTAAGATAATTCTTTGCGACAATAACATTTTCTTTTCGAACGCGGTCGCGCTTAAATGCCGTCAAGCCCATATTAGGCACGGCGCTATCGGCTCGCTCGACAATGATTTCGGCAGCTGTCATTCCGGTAACGGCAAAAAGGAGCTTATTTTGGGCAAGGGCAAAGAAGATGCTTGTGGCGTGCGGGTCATCGTAATAGTCCATACTTAGCTTGAACAAGTCGCGTACCTTCTGATAGAACCTCTTCTCCGAGGCCCTAATATCCCTGATTCTGGCGAGCAACTCGTCAAAGTAATCCCTGCCTCCAGGATTCTTTAACCGCTCATCATTCACCACAAAGCCCTTAACCAGGTACTCAGAGAGGTTACGGGCGGCCCATTGGCGGAATTGCAGCCCCCTGAGAGAACGCACTCTGAACCCAATAGCCAGGATCATGTGAAGGCTATACAGTTGGACTCCTTTACGGAATTTTCCGGTTGGAGTTGGTAAGTATTCTTTACGCGTTTCCGCCGGCGATAGTTCGCCATCAACATAAATGTTTTTAATGTGGGTGGTTACATTGGCTCTAGTGGTGTCGAATAATTGCGCAATATCGTTTTGAGTAAGCCACACGTTGTCGTCCATGGTATGGAGTTCGATTTCGGTGCGTCCATCATCAGTGCGGTACAGGATTATTTCACCTTGCGTATCGGGGTCCATTTATGCATATCCTCGCGCCAAAGTAGGATCCCCTTTTGAAATAAGGGAATACCGGTCTAAACAATGTGTGCAGCTCGTTTCATCTATAGTAACAAAACGCCCTACCATTCAACAGCACATTTCTCGCAATGGTATTCATTGGGAAAAAATCCGATTGCCTGTATAATCCGCTCACAACTCGACACGTGTACACGGTCAGGCCGATTGCCATGGCCGCTTTTTCAAACCACTACAGGGGAAGCGCAATGAACGAGGTAAAACTGGCGAATCCGGGGCCGCTTGGGCTGATGGGTTTTGGCATGACCACCATTCTTTTGAACATCCATAACGCCGGGTTTTACCCGGTCAGCGCGGTTATTCTGGCGATGGGGTTGTTCTATGGCGGTCTGGCGCAGGTCATTGCCGGGATTCTGGAATACCGGAAAGGCAACACTTTCGGCGTTACCGCCTTTACGTCATACGGATTCTTCTGGATTGCCCTCGTTTTTACCTGGGTTTTGCCGAAATTGGGCTGGACCGAAGCGCCGCCCGAAACCTTTATGGGCTGGTTCCTGGCGCTGTGGGGGGGGTGTTTACCTTCTTTATGTTTATCGGCACGCTGAAGGCGAACCGTGGCTTGCAGTTCGTCTTCCTGTCTCTGACCGCCCTGTTCGCCCTCCTGGCCCTCCGGGACTTCTTCGGCAGTCACGCCATCGGCGTCCTCGCCGGCTATGTCGGGATCGTCTGCGGCGCCAGCGCCATTTACCTCGCCATGGCGGAGGTGTTGGCGGAGATGTATGGGCGGAAGGTTTTACCGTACTGATTCGGCCGCCGATGCACTTCCGGGCCGGTTGACGGAACCGGCGGTTCAGCCTTCCATAATCTTTACATAGAACCGCCGCTTCCTCGGCCCGTCGAATTCGCAGAAATATATCCCCTGCCAGGTGCCGAGGAGAAGGCGTCCGCCGGTGATAATTACCTGTTCCGATACGCCGACGCAGGACGACTTCAAATGCGCCGCCGAATTGCCCTCGCCGTGACGAAACGCGGACTGGTCCGGAAACGCCGTCCGGAGGCCGAGAAGAAGGTCGTGGATAACGGCCGGATCCGAATCTTCGTTGATGGTGATGGCGGACGTCGTATGCGGCGTGAAGACAATGGCCACGCCTTCCTGGACGCCGGACGATCCGACGGCGGCGTTGACCTTGTCCGTCACGTCGTACATGCCCTGGCGGTCGGTCGAAAGTGAATATTCCACAAGCGGCATTTGATTTCTACTTTATACTGAGGCGCGCTGAAAATTCGGCTATTTGATCCCGTAACCTTCATGCGCGCTTCAGGCTTGGGATAAACGTTTCCCGAAAGTTAAAGTGGCTTTGGTATATCAAGTAATGACAATAAAAAAGCAGGCTCTCGTCCAGCTATTTACACTGTGGCCGCGACTCCGCATCGGCGGTGTAGCGGCCACTTTTACAGTGTAGTACCTTCTGCGAGTCCACGTCCTTCAGGCACAAAAGACCGTCTCCGCGACTGTTTTTTACCGGTCCGACAACCGTATATCCTCGATCCGCAGTTCCAGCCGGGGCGGCGAATAAAACGTGTTCAAGGCTGGCGAAAAGACAATGTCCAGCGGCCGCCTTCCGGCCGATTCGAGAACGGCGAGGAGCGGCAGGTTGTTGAACACGACCGCCCGGTAGGCCATCCCGCCGTGGGCGACGTTGAAATGGAAATGCTGCCGCTGCGCTCCCATAAGCTGGATGCTGCCGGCCGCCTTGACACCACGGGCGAGGAACTTCGGTTCCGGGTTGCCCTGCCCGACCGGCCGCAACAGTTCCATCTCCTCGACCAGGCGGAAATTGACATCGGCCAGGCGGATTTCCAGATCGATATCGAGGGTGCGGGTGATGTTGTGTTCTTTAATCTGCATCGCGCACTCGCGGAAGAACGATTTTTTCAACTGTTCCACCGACGCCTGCGCCACGGTAAAGCCGGCCGCCAGTTCGTGGCCGCCAAAGGTGAGGAGGTGTTCGCGGCTGTTCGCCATCGCCTGGTAAAGGTTGAGGCCGTTAATCGACCTGGCCGATCCCCGGCCCTTGTCCTGCCCGGTCGGGAAGGAGATGACCGCCGCCGGTTTTCCGTAAATTTCGGACAAGCGCCCGGCGACGATGCCGATGACGCCTTCGTGCCAGCCGCTCCGGGCGACCAGGATGGCGGCGTCGTTGACGACGTCGTGGGTATGTTCCGCTTCCTTGCTGGCTTCTTCGAGAATTTCCTGGCAAAGCGCCTGGCGCTCCGTGTTCTGCCGGTCAAGCTGTTCCGCCAGATCGCGGGCGCGGACCGGATCGTCCTCGACAAGCAGTTCGAGGGCGAGGTCGGCATTTCCCATGCGGCCGGCGGCGTTGAGGCGGGGCGACAGGGAGAAGGCGATGCCGCGCGCGGTCAGGTCGCTCGTGCCGAGGCGGCAGATGTCGAGGAGCGCGGAAATGCCCGGGCAGGCCGAATGTATGGTTTTCAGGCCACGGGCGACAATGGCGCGGTTTTCGTCGATAAGCGGCGCGATGTCGGCGATGGTGCCGATGGCGGCCAGCGGCAGGAGGGACAGGAGCGTTTCCCTGAGGTGCGGTTCGACCCGGGGAGAACCGGACAATTTTTCATACAGTGCCCAGGCCAGCTTGAAGGCGACGCCGACGCCGGTCAGTTCGCGGAACGGGTAGAGGGAATCCTTGCGTTTCGGATTGAGGATGGCGTAGGCCGGCGGCAGATCGCGGTCGCCCGGTTCGTGGTGATCGGTGACAATGACCTCGACACCGTTGTCCACCATGTACTTGATGTTTTCGTGTTCCGACGTGCCGCAGTCGACGGTGACGACAAGGTCGACCTTTTCCTCGACCGCCTTCTGGGCGAATTCGTTGGAAATGCCGTAGCCTTCCTCGAAACGGGACGGCAACCGGTACTCGAGGGAATAGCCGGCGGCGCGGAAGGCGCGGATGAGGAGGGCGCAGGACGTGACGCCGTCGGTATCGTAGTCGCCATAGACGATACAACGTTCGCGGGCTTTGATGGCGGCGGCAAGGCGCGTGGCGGCCTTGTCCATATCGTCCATACGCCACGGCGAGGCCAGGGTGTTGAGGGACGGCTTGAGAAAGACTGCCACATCGTCCATCGTCAGCGGATTGACACGCTGGGCGAGAATGGTGGCGAGTATGGGTGAAACGCCGAATTTCTCAGAAATTTCCTCGACAACCGGCCCGGGATTAGGCTTCAGCAGCCATTTGGCTGTTGCCACGGGCTTCTCCAATACATAAAGTAAAAATATACATTCTCTATCATAACTAAACCGGTGAGGAAAGGCAACAAACTTTATCGGAAATTTATAGGAAGCGGTTCAATGACTCGGACGTGTCAACCGCCACTGTCCCGGAATCGGCACAAACCGTATCGGGCGGCCGGGATATATGGTCGCCGGCTCGGGGATTGGTCGTTGACAAACACCGGTTCGGAAGGAACAATAAGGTCTGCCCCAGGCGATAAAACGGCCCGATCGTGCGCCGCTAGCGCTTTTTTAAGAGAGATTGGTTTCTTGCTGCGTTTTACGGGTATCACTGGACTTGACCGAAAAGCGCAGAGGAAGGTTCACATGCAATCTAAAACGCTATAATCGTTGAACCACCACCGGAGCCGCTTTTGGCCACCTATTCTAAGAAAAATAACGAAACGCTCAGGCGGACCCGCCGGTGGTTGGACAGCCGGGTCAACGGCCCGGCCATCATCGCCGTTCTCGGCGTGATCGTCACCGTCGCCGTCGCCGGCGGCGTCTGGTGGGGAACCCGCCCGTCCGTCGCCCGGGCGGAAAACTTCATCGCCATGGGGGATGTTTCAAAAGGTGTCGAGATGCTGACCGGCCTCGCCAACAACGGCGACACCGACGCCGCCGCCCGCATCGGCGCCATGTTCTACCAGGGCGAATCGGTCGAGAAAAACCATTCCTTCGCCCTCCCCTATCTCCGCGAGGCCGCCGATGCCGGCAATGTCGGCGCCCAGGTCATGCTTGGTGAAATCGCCTACAGCGGCTCGGACGGACGGCCGGACTACGACCTCGCCTACGACTACCTGTCGCCTCTTGAAAACAGCGCGAACGGCCAGGCCCTCTACCTCCTCGGCCGCATGTACGCCTACGGCCAGGGCGTCACGAAAGACACGGGCCGCGCCTTCGCCCTCTTGCAGCGGGCCGCCGACCTGAACGTTATCGGCGCCATCGGTCTTCTCGGCCTGTTTTATTTCGAAGGCATCGAAACCGCCGCCGAACCGGCCCGGGCCCTTGCCATCTGGGAAAAGGTTCCGCCCGGCGTCAGTCCGGAAGTCGACCTCACCCTTGGAAAACTCATCTTCAACGACCGCTCCCAACCGAACCGCCTCGAACGCGCCGCCGAACGTCTCCGCCATACCGATCCCGGCGACGACCCGGAGGCCAATGTCGCCCTCGGCGTCATCCTCGTCCAAGGCGCCGGCGGCGCCCGCGACATCGACGGCGGTTTCGCGGTTCGCGATCACGCCAAACGCCTCGGCCGCGGTGACGCCGACGGCCC
>JAJBTL010000031.1 GCA_020860865.1 Planctomycetota bacterium
GGGTCGCACGGGTTGACCGGTTCACAGGTGTTGCAGCTGCAGCCAGCGGCGACGAGCAGGGTCGCGGCGAAAGCCATCGCGAGTAAAGTACGCATTCTCCATCTCCTTTTTCTTCTCACACTACATGTTAATAAGCCCCACATGGGGCAGGCTATTTGAAACTCTCCTCCCCGAACCCATTTCGGGTGGCTTCAACAATTAAATCCAATACTAGCTATTTCCCCGGTAATCTTCAAGCAAGAAATCGAAAAAAAACTAAACAGGACGGTTTTTTTGCTTCAGTTTTATCCACGTTTGGTCGAGAGGCCACGCCAACCATCGGATTGAAAACAGGAAAAAGGTACTAATGAAGTTGATGGAATTCCCCGCTTTTACCGGCGAGAAATCCACCGGTTTGGCTCTTTCGCGTGGAAACTTTCGCGTTTTCCCCAGCCTGACCAAAAAACCTTTTTTCCTTAACGCGGTCCCGCCCGCATTTCCCGCCATGGTTGGCTGCCCGTCAGCCGCCTTGTCCACAAGGATTGCATTGCCCTCTTATACAGTATACAATGATTATAAAGGTGGTGCAAACGTGTGGAGGAAACGGTCATGACAGTCAGTGAGTACAATGATTTAGTAAAACGGGTCGCTCACCTCTCACAACAGGAAAAGGTCGACCTGCTTGCCGAAATCGTCAACCAATTGCGCGACGATAGCCGTCCGGTTCAAAAACGGAGCATAATGGAGTTAGAGGGGCTTGGCAAAGAAATTTGGGCCGGTATCGATGCCCAGGAATATGTCGACCGGGAGCGTGATTCATGGGATGGGTAACGCAACTCCAGGGGAAAATCGTTGGGCTGGATACCGCCCCACTCATTTATTCACCCGGAATACCATCCGCGCGTACTGCCATTTTTTCAGGCAGTGCATCAGGGCGATTTCAAAGTGGTGACGTCGACCATGACCATCGCCGAGGTTTTGGTTCATCCCATACGGCAGAATAATGCCACTTTGGCTGATATATATCGGGAAATCCTGTTGAACGCTGAACATGTGCGGACTGTGCCGTTCACCGCTGAAATAGCCGAAACTACTGCCCGTCTCCGGGCCCACTATAAGATTCGTACCCCCGACGCAATTCAGATCGCGACAGCCATCGCAATGAGGGCTGATTTCTTCCTGACCAATGACTTCGAGCTGTCTGTTATTTCAGACTTGACGGTTTTGGTACTGGGAAATCTGTAGGAAAAAATTCCCACGTTTCCCCATCATTCCTACTTTTCCACGCTCCCTGACGCGTCCGAATGATCGGACGGGTCTGACGCGCTTTCGCCAGCTTCGGCGGCCTTGAGCCGCACCGAATTCCGCATCCGTTCGTTGTGCTCCCGAATACGTTGATGGACCTGTACGGTGACGCGCTCCCTGGCCGTCCGGAGGGCGCTGGCGACGGCGGGAGCCTTGGACCGGCCGTGGCCGATGAGGCAGACGCCGTTGACGCCGAGAAGGGGCGCGCCGCCGTAGGCGGCATAGTCGAGACGCTTTTTCACCTTCTGCATCTGACCCTGGAGGATAAAGGCGGCGATCTTTGTGTACCAGGTGGCCAGCATGGCGTCCTTAATCCAGCCGGACATGGTCGACGCCAAGGTCTCCGACGCCTTCAGGACGACATTCCCGATAAACCCATCGCAGACAACGACATCGCATTCGCCGCTGAAGATATCGCCGCCCTCGACATTGCCGATGAAGTTCACCGGAGCCTGTTCGAGGAGTTCATACGCTTCCCGGAGTTCGACATTGCCTTTGCTCCGTTCCTCGCCGACGTTCAGAAGGCCGACGCGGGGCTGGCTGAGGCCGAGAACGCGGTTCGAGTAAATGGAGGCCATAATGCCGTAATTGACCAGGTGGGATGGTTTTGTGGCGGTGTTGGCGCCCATGTCGATAACGACGCAGGGGCGCTTCGGGTTCCGGGTGGGCATGGCAATGGCGATGCCCGGGCGCCGGACGCCCGGGAGGAGCTTGAGGCCGATAGTGGCGGCGCCGACGGCGGCGGCGGTGTTCCCGAGGGCGACCATGGCGTCGACCCGGCCTTCCTTGAGTTCCGCGACGAGGCGCATGATCGAACTGTCGCGCTTTTCCCGGAGATCGGCGACCTTGTCCTCCATTTCCATAACCTGGCTGGCATGGACAAGTTCGAGCCGCTTGGAGAGGCCAATACCCTCTTCAATCATCGCCTGGGTGACGCGATCACGATCCCCGACCATGACTACCGTGGTGTCATGGTCCTCTTCCAGGAACTGCTTAACCCCCTGGACAATGGGGGTCGGGCCGTTGTCGTTGCCCATCGCGTCGATAGCGATACGCATCCGGATTAGCTGCCTGTCTGGATTTTTTCGACATTACGGTAGTAACCGCAGTTGTCGCAGACGCGGTGCGGGAGCTTTTCGTGGTTGCAACGGGGGCAAACATAGAAGCCGACGCCGGCAAGGGCGTCATGGGCGCGACGGGACCGCTTCTTCTGCTTGGAAGTTTTGTGACGAGGGACTGCCATGGGTACACTCCTGTCAATGACGCGTGGTTGCGCAATAAAATAGAGGCCGCGCCACCGGCGCGGTTCATCATGCCGTGGCCGCCTTATGGGACGAGCGTAGGGCAAAAAGTCAAATTATTCATCCACCCAACCCCGTTGTCAAGGAAAATGTCCCGCTTCCGGTGGACATTGGCGCGGGACCCTTGTACGACGGGACCGGGTAGACTATCCCCGGTCCCGTCCGAACCCCTCTATACCGATATATAATGGCAATTCGAACACAACAGGCTATTTGAAGTTTTCCGGCTTCGTGTGTTCGTCGAACTGGCGCAGGATATGTCTATTGGTCTCGGGCCAGAACCGGTTGCCGATAATGATGGCCGCCATATTGACTACGAAACCGGGGACGATCTCATACATGTATTGGCTGAGGCCGAACCGTTCCCACGACACTAGGGCTACCGATCCGAGGAACATGCCGAGGAGGGCGGATTGCCAACTGGTCCGCCGGCTGTACAGGGCCATGATGACGACCGGCCCGAAGGCGGCGCCGAGGCCGCCCCAGGCGTATTCGACCAGCTTCAGGATGGACGAGTTCCGGTCCGCCGCGATGATCATGGCGACAATAGAGATAACGGCGACGCCGATGCGGCCGAGGCGGATGCGGGATTCGTCAGACAACTTCCGGCCGCTGATTTTCCGGTTCAGGTCTTCCGTCAGGACCGACGCCGAGACCAGGAGCTGCGAGTCGATTGTCGACATGATGGCGGCAAGGATGGCCGCGAGGAAGATGCCGGACAGGAGCGGGTGGAACGACGACCGCGCCATCTGAATAAACACCGTTTCATGCATGGGCGGGACGAGACCCGGGACGAACGCCATGCCGACCAGGCCGACCACCACCGCGAATCCGAGGGAGATAAGCACCCAGACGACGGCGATGTACATGGCCGGACGCAGTTCCTTGATTTTGCCGATACTCATGAACCGGGCCAGGATGTGCGGCATGCCGCAGTAGCCGAGGCCCCAGGCGGCGGTGGATATGATGCCGATAAGCGGCCGCTCGCCTCGCGGTATGAGGGAAAGGCTGATATCGTTGGCGGCGGCGGTGGCTTCGATGCCGCTCCAGCCGCCTATCTGCATCCAGCACATCATCGGCACGGCGACGATGGCGATGACCATGAGGATGCCCTGGACCAGGTCGGTCCAGCATACAGCCAGGAAACCTCCCAGAAGCGTATACACTATAATACACGCGCCGCCGATAAGGAGTGACCACATAAACGGCACCTGGAACATAGTTTCGAACAGCTTGGCCGTGGCGTTCAGGCCGGAGGCGGCATAGATGGTGAAAAAGAACAGGGTGATTAATGCCGACAGGATGCGGAGGAGTCCGGTCGGGTCGCCGAAGCGTTTTTCAAAGAAGTGCGGCAGGGTCAGAGACTTGGTCATCCCGGTATAGGCCCGGAGGCGCGGCGCGATGAATTTCCAGTTGAGGATGGTGCCGCCGGCGAGGCCGATGGCGATCCACGACTCGCCGAGGCCGTAGAGGTAAATCGCCCCCGGCAGGCCCATAAGGAGCCACCCGGACATGTCCGAGGCCTGGGCCGAAATGGCGGTGACCCATTTTCCCATGCCCTTGCCGCCCAGAACATATTCCTCGATGTTCAGGTTTTTGGAAAAGAAGTAAAACCCGATCCAGAGAATCAGCACCAGGTACAGGACAAAACTGGCTATTTCATAATAATTGAACATCATTCCCCTTTCCCGCCGGGCCAAAATGGTATGCTTCGCTGCCTAAAGCGTGGTCGATGCGACCGTGCTCCCCAGCGCTCCCGAAAAGAACCGGACAACGGCCTGGCCGGTCCGGGACGGGAGCGGGGGAAGAGTCCCTGAAAAAACCGCGTCATATTATAGCGCCGTCAGCCCCTGCCGCAACGTGAAAATAACCCGGCCCTGCTCCTTGACGCGGACCCGGGCCGGGTCCATAATTGGACGCTTTCCGCCGAGGGGCTGGACACGAGGGATTATCACACGAAGAAACGCACGCGCTCACCGAACCCGATACCTCAAGCAATGGGAGGCTCCATGCAGGAAAAACCGATCCCCGCCAACCGGCTTGTTTTACTCTTCATACTTTGCGCCGCCGCCCTCACCGCGCCGACTGCGGCCCGGGCGGCCGATGCCAACGCGGCTGACAACCGCCTCCGGGTCGTCGCCAGCCTGTTCCCGCAGTACGATTTCGCCCGGCAAATCGCCGGCGACCTGGCCGACGTCACCCTCCTTCTCCCGCCCGGTGCGGAAAGCCATTCGTTCGAACCGACGCCGGTCGACATGCGCCGCATCGCCACCGCCGACCTGTTCATCTACACCGGACAATACATGGAACCATGGGCGGAACGCCTCGTCGTCGCCGCCACGGACAACGGCCGGGACGGCGGCGGCGTCACCATAGTCGACGCCTCTGCCGGTATCGCCCTGTTGTCCAGCGCCGAATTCGCCCACACCGGGGAAGAAGAGGAGGGCGTTCACGACGATCACGATCATGCCGAACATGGCAATGATACCGATGACCATGCCGGCCATGCCGGTCACGCCCACGGCGCCTTCGACCCGCATATCTGGCTCGACCCGACCCGGGCCGCCGCCATGGCCCTGAACATCGCCGCCGCCTTCGCGGAACGCGATCCGGATAACGCCGAGACCTACCGGTCCCGGGCCGCCGCCATCCGGGATGAACTCCTCCGCCTTGACCGCGCCTTCGCGGCCGACGTCGCTTCGGCCAGACGCCGGACGCTGGTGTTCGGGGAACGCTTCGCCTTCGGGTATTTCTTTCAGCATTACGGCCTCAGGCCGCTCAGTCCCTACACGTCCTGCGCCCCCGGCGCCGAACCGGGCCTCCGGGCCGTCCTCGATGTCGTCAACGAAATGAAGCGGGAAAACCTCCGCGTCGTCTATCGGGAAGAGATGGCCACCAGTCGCATCGCCGATGTTCTGGTCGAGGAAACCGGCGCCGAAATCCTCCTCGTCGACAGCCTCCACAATCCCCCGGCCAGCCGCCAGGCGTATGGCGAAACCTTTCAGTCCATTATGGGCCGGAACATGGACGCTTTCCGGAAAGGGCTGGTCGAATGACGGATACGAGCCGACCGGTGGCGGTTCTGGACAATGTCAACCTTGGCTACGGCGGGTTTGTCGCGGTCAGGGAAGTGTCGTTTTCCATTTATGCCGGCGAATACGTTTGCCTTATCGGCCGGAACGGGAGCGGCAAAAGTACGCTTATTAAAGGCATCCTCGGCCTTCTCGCGCCGCAGTCCGGCACCATAGCCCTGCCGTACGGCCCCGACTCCACCGCCTATCTGCCGCAGAACCAGGGCACGCAACAGGAGTTCCCCGGCACGGTGTGGGAAGTGGCGTTGTCCGGGTGCCAGCGGTCCGGCCTGTTTTCCTTTTACTCCCGGGAAGACAAGGCCCGCGCCCGGGAGGCGCTGGCGAGCCTCGGCATCGCCGACCTGGCCCGCCGCCGCATGCGGGACCTGTCGGGCGGCCAGCGCCAACGCGCCTACCTGGCCCGGTCGCTGTGCCGGGACCCCCGGCTGTTACTTCTCGACGAACCCTATACCGGCCTCGACCCGAAAGCGGCCGACGGCCTGTCCCGCGTCCTCACGAGCCTCCGGAATGACAGGGGCATCGCCATCCTCATGAGTTCCCACGATCTCGGCGCGGTGGCGGCCAATGCCAGCCGCGTCCTCGTCCTGGACGGGGAATTGTTGTTCGACGGCAATGTCCACGACTGGCTTAAGACCTACCACAACCGGGAGGTCTGCGACTGCGGGTTCGATGCCGTTCCCGGCGCGCAACCCGACGCGGCGGCGTTGTCCCGGGCGGGAGGCGGCACGTTTCTCGGGGCCGGCGTGTGATTGGCGGCGATTTTCTTCCAGACTCGGTGAATGCCGAACCGGACCGCCAACCGCCGCCGCTGTCGTGACGGCCATACGGCATAGTTCCGGTTGACCTTATTACAATATCGACACGGTATTTCGAAAGTTACTTATGCACACGCTCCTCGATGCGCTGGAATTTCCCTTTGTGCAACGCGCCCTTCTGGCCGGCCTCCTTATTTCGGCCTCGGCCAGTCTGCTTGGCGTTGTCCTTGTTCTGAAACGCTTTTCCCTCATCGGCCACGGCCTTTCCGATGTCGGCTTCGCCTCCCTCACCATCGCCCTCGTTCTCGGTCTGCCGCCGCTCCTCTTCGCCGGGCCGATGGTGGTGGTGGCGGCGGTTGTCATGATGTTTGTCTCGCAGCGCCACGGCGCCAGTGGCGACGTCGCCATCGGCGTCGCGTCGACGGGCGCTCTCGCCCTCGGCATCCTGGTCGCCGCCGCCGGGCCCGGCATCAACATCGACGTCCACAACTACATGTTCGGTTCCATCCTCTCCGTCACCCGGCAGGACGTCGTCCTCGCCGCCATCCTCATGGCCGTCGCCGCCGCCGTGTTTGTTTTCCAACATAACCGCCTTTATCTCGTGACCTGCGACGAGACTTTCGCCAAAGCCATCGGCGTCAAGGTCATCGGCTACCATTTCCTTGTTTCCCTCCTCACCGCCTGCACCGTCGTTGCCGGCATGCGCATGGTCGGCACCCTCCTTATTTCCGGACTGATCATTTTTCCGGCCGTCACCGCCCGCCGCCTCGTCGGCAGCTACCGGGGCATGGTGGTTGCCGCGCTCATTATCAGCCTTGCCGCCTGCTGCATCGGCATGGCAATATCACTCCTCTTCGACTGGCCGGCCGGGGCGAGCATCGTCATGACAAACATCGTGTTCTTCTTCGTGGCGCGGGTGATTCCCCGGCCATAAACGCCAGGCCAGGAGCCCGCGCCCGGTTGCGGGAATAGGCGTAAAAACGTATCCTCGACATATCCGCCGGTGTGTTGTATAGCCCGTGACGGACCGCCAGTCCCGGTCGGTCACACGTCGCCACGGCTGGCGGATGGCTGCATTGCCGTAAAGGACGCCCATGGCCGAAACCGAAGTGGATGCCGTTATCGTCGGCGGAGGCGTCGTCGGCCTTGCCGTCCTCCAGGCTCTGGCCGGTGACGGCCGGGAGGCGGTCCTGTTCGAGCGCCATCCCGATGTCGGCCGGGAGACGTCGAGCCGGAACAGCGAAGTCCTCCACGGCGGCATGTACTACCGGCCCGGCAGCCTCAAGGCCAGGCTGTCCGTTGCCGGACGGCGGGCGGCGGTGGCGTTTTGCCAGGCCCACAACGTGCCGTACCGGCCGTGCGGCAAGATGGTCGGCGCCACCACGGCGGAAGAGGTGCCGGAACTGGAAAAGCTCCTCGCCACCGGCCGGGAAAACGGCGTGGAAGGACTCTGTCTCGCCATCGCCCGGGAATGCGAACAGTTTTCCCCCGGCGTCCGGGCGGTGGCCGCCCTCCATTCGCCCGCCACCGGCGTCCTGAACGCCCACGATTTCATGAACGCCATCCGCCGTCAGGCCGAAGCGGACGGCGGCATGGTGGTATGCGGGGCGGCCGTCGACGGCCTCGGCCGGGAACCGGGCGGCTGGAACGTGTCGTACACGGATGCTGACGGCCCCGGCGCCGTCGGCGCCCGGACAGTCGTGAACGCCGCCGGCCTGGCGGCCCAGGCGGTCATGCATCTGGCCGGGCTGGACCCGGAGGCGGCCGGGTTGACCTTGCATCCGTGCAAGGGGAGTTATTTTTCCGTCCAGGGGGAGGCGCGGAAACGTATCGGCGGGCTCGTCTATCCGGTGCCGGAAAAGAACCTCACCGGCCTCGGCGTCCATACCGTCGTCGACGTCCAGGGCGGCGTCAAACTTGGTCCCGACATCTGCTATGTCGAACCGGCGGTCGAGTACGACTACAGTGTCGACTCCGGCCTTGGCGGACGGTTTTACGACAGCGTCGTCCGTTATCTCCCGTTTCTCCGGCCAGACGATCTGGCGCCGGACATGGCCGGGATGCGGCCGAAATTGTCCGGACCCGGCCAGCCGGCCCGGGACTTTTACATCGCCGAGGAGTCGGCCCGGGGACTGCCCGGATTTATCAACCTGGCCGGCATCGAATCGCCCGGCCTGACCGCTAGCCTTGCCATCGGCAGGTACGTCGCCGATATGGTTGGAGACATTCTCGCATGAGTACCGATTCGGATCCCGACGCGAAACTTCGTTCCCTCGACGACCTGGTCCGCGAACGCGAAACCTGGCGCCGGGAAGGGAAAACCGTTGTGTGGACAAACGGCTGTTTCGACCTGTTCCACGCCGGCCATGCCCGCGCCCTGGCCGGAGCGAAAAGCCTCGGCGACGTCCTTGTCGTCGGCCTTAACTCGGACGCCTCGGTCCGGCGCTTGAAGGGGGGCGGCCGGCCGCTCATCGGCGAACGGGACCGGGCGGCCATGCTCGGCGCCCTCGCCGCTGTCGACCGCGTCGTCATTTTCCAAAACGACCGCTGCGACCGGGAACTGGCCGCGCTGGCCCCGGACATCTGGACAAAGTCCGGCGACTACACACCGGACTCCCTCGACCCGGTCGAGCGGGCGGCGGTTGAGGCTGGGGGCGGCAGGATCGTCATCACCCCGCTGGTGCCGGGCCTCAGTACCACGCTTCTGGTGAAAAAGATTCAACGCCACGATCCGGAAAAGATCGTCAGCGCCGCCTGCACCCTCATCCTGAACCGGCGTCGGGAACTCCTCATGGTCGCCACCCAGTACGCGGACACGGTGAAGTGGGGCCTCCCCGGCGGCGGCCAGACGCATGGCGAATCGCTCCGGGAGACGGCCCGCCGGGAAACGTACGAAGAGACCGGCCTCGATGTCGTTATTGGCGATCACCTTGGCGTTATTGAACGCATCGAACCGGACCTCGGTTTGCACCTTGTCCTGCACCTGTTCCGGGGAACGGCGGCGGCGGCGGACGAGGAGCGGACCGACTTTTCGTCCCGGCCGGAACCGGCCATCCGCGAGGTGGCCTGGTTTTCGGAAGAGCGCATGCGGAGCCAGCCCGGCATCATCATGGGCCGCCGCCTCTGGCTCGACAGCGGCTACGCGCCGGAGGGCTGGCCCCGCTGTATCCTCATGCGGCCCGGCGAGGAATAGGGGCGCGTTTGAGGTATGTATTATATAAGGTGGCTGGCGCGGAGAAGCGCTGTCAGGTTCTCCACGAGGGCGGATGCGTATTCTGATTTTTGCTCGCGAACAAGTTTTTCGACATCGTCCGGAAAGCCCTTCGGCAGGTCGCGGCAGGTGTCCACGGCGTAGCGGATCAGGTGTTTTTCACCGGGGCAGAGGACCGTATTGGCGGCGAACAGAATATCAAAATAACTTGCCAAAAAGGCGCCGATCCGGTGGTTGACGCTGACCGCGTCGCCCCTCTTTTCGGCATTGACGACTTGCGACAGCAGGGACCCGTTGTAGCGCCAGTCCAAGGCGAACATGTTTTTCCTGATAATGGCGGCCTGGAGCAGAAGCGGGTAGGGCGACAGCGTTGTGGCTTGCAGGGCGGCGAACCAGCCGTCCGGATCGTGGAGGACGACGGAGTTCCGGACGTTGTAGACAAAGCAGGTGGTGTAACCGACGGACGCGTTGCCGTGCAGCCAGACGCGGTCGATCTGGTCCTCAACCCACTGCCGCGAACGGTAGATGAATTCGACAATTCTCCCCGAAGAAAGAAGCCATTCGTCGTCTGTTTCGTAAATATGGTTGTCAATATTGAAGCGGTCGGTGAACTGTTCGGCAATGGCCTGTCTGGCGCCGCTCTCAATTTCCCGGTCCGAATAGACGTAGAAGTCGTAGTCCGACAGTTCGTCGCCGTAGCCGGTGACGATGGAGCCGGACAGGACGAGGGCCTTGACGTCGGCGATAGGTGAGAACGCGGCGACAACAGCGTCGAGGAAGTGTTTATCGGCAGTGATGCGCATCATTCGAATCCTTTGACATAGAAGGGAACGCCGGCGGCGCATCCTATCCTTTAAACACTCACTTCTCCCCGCCCCATTGTGCACTTAAACACTGTAATGGTCCAGTGGTCGCGGAAGCGCGGCCGAAAGGTCCGGACAGCCGATTGTGAAAAAAACAAAAAACGCGGGCGGAGCGCTAGTTCGCTCCGCCCGCCTGC
>JAJBTL010000237.1 GCA_020860865.1 Planctomycetota bacterium
ATCCACCTTTTTAAGAAAAGCTTTATCGGAGTTTTTTTAGAGGATTCATTTGACTAACGATTATTATATACTATAATGTTAATATATAAGACAGAAATGCATAATTTGCTTCCCTAGATCCTCGCCTCTATCCCGTCGCCGTCGCCTACGACCGCACTTGAGTATCGACACTCTGATTCGATCTATATCGCCGAGGCATCCGTCTATCCACCTCTCTCACGGAGCATCCTGTTCTTGTTCTTGGAATTGTCGCAGGAGGAGTGTGCCATGGATCAGTCTGATCAATACGTATTGCGGATGGAGGGAATCACGAAAACGTTCCCCGGCGTCAAGGCGCTGGACAACGTCACCCTGCGGGTCAAGCCCGGCACCGTCCACACCATCATGGGCGAGAACGGCGCGGGCAAGTCCACCCTGATGAAAATCCTCAGTGGCGGCTATCCCCCCGACGCGGGCACCGTCCACTTTTGCGGCCGGCAGGTGCGTTTCAAAAACAGCCACGACGCCCTCGAACACGGCATATCCATGATCCATCAGGAACTCAGCATCATCCCCGACATGACCGTCGCCGATAACATCTACCTCGGCCATGCGCCGTCGATCCTCGGCATGGTCAACGAGAAAAAGCTCATGGCGATGACCACCGCCCTCTTCGCCAAACTGGGCATCGAGCCGATTCCGCCGAAGACCCGCATGCGCGACCTCTCCATCGCCCGCATGCAGATGGTGGAAATCGCCAAGGCCGCCTCCCATGAATCCAAAATCATCATCATGGACGAGCCGACATCCGCCATTTCGGAAAAAGAGGTGGGCGTGCTGTTTAATATCATCAGGGAACTCAAGGCCAAGGGCACGGCCATCATTTACATTTCCCACAAGATGGATGAAATCTTCCGCATTTCCGATGACATCACCGTGCTCCGGGACGGGAAATACGTCGACACCAAACCGGCGGCCGAATTGGACAACGACAAGCTGGTGAAAATGATGGTCGGCCGCGACCTGACCGAGATGTTCAAACGCACTCCGGCCACGCTCGGCGACACCGTCCTCGAAGTCCGTAACCTCACCCGTTACGGCAAGTTCTATAACGTCAACTTCAGCCTCCGGAAAGGCGAAATACTCGGCATTACCGGCCTCATCGGCGCCGGTCGCACCGAAGTGGCGGAAGCGGTGTTCGGCATCTGGCCGGCGGACAGCGGCGAAATCCTCGTCCACGGCCGCCATGTCGCGGTTCGCCGTCCCATCGACGCCATCAACAACGGCATCGCCTTCCTCACCGAAGACCGGAAGCGGCAGGGCCTGTTTCTCGGCCTGTCGGTGAAACGGAACGTCTCCATCTGCAAAACCCGCGATCTCAGCCGCCTCAACATCGTCGACGTGAAAAGCGAACGCGCCGTCTGCCGGGAGTATGTCGAGTCGCTCCGCATCAAGACGCCGTCCATCGCCACCAAGGTCCGGTCGCTGTCCGGCGGCAATCAGCAAAAAGCCCTTATCGCCCGCTGGCTCCTGATGGAACCGGATATCCTCATCCTCGACGAGCCGACGCGCGGCATCGATGTCGGCGCCAAGCAGGAAATCTACTCCCTCATCGACGGCCTGACCCGGGAGGGAAAAGCGGTCATCCTCATCTCCTCCGAAATGCCCGAGGTCATTTCCATGTGCGACCGCATCATCGTCATGAACCAGGGCGAGGCGAAAAAGGAGCTGACGCAGGGCTTTACCCAGGAAGACATTATGCACCATGCCGCCAATTTTCAATCGATTCGGAGGACAGTGAAATGACCACCTTGGAAAAACCCATTGTTAAAAATGGCAGCGCCACCGACTTCATCGCCAAATACGGCCTCTATTGCGTCTTCGTCCTCCTCATCATCGTTCTCAGCCTGGCGCACAGCGCCTTCCTGACGATTCCCAATGTCAGGAACATCCTCCTCCAGGTGTCCATAAACGGCATCCTCGCGGTCGGCATGACCATGGTTATCGTCATCGGCGGCATCGACCTCTCCGCCGGATCCATGCTCGCCTTCGCCGGCGTCGTCGCCACCAGTATCGCCCATCCGGGCCAGAGCTTTGCCCTCGCCATCATAATCGGCCTCCTCATGGGCTTTCTCCTCGGCGCCGTCAACGGCTTCCTCGTCGCCTACGGCCGCATCGTCCCCTTCATCGTCACCCTTGGCATGACCACCATCGCCCGTGGCATGGCCCTGACCTACGCCAACGGGAGACCCATTATCAACCTCATGCCGTCCTTCAAATTTCTTGGACAGGGAACCGTCTTCTACATTCCCGTGCCGGTGCTGTTTCTCTTTCTCGCCCTGGCGGTCGGCTACGTCATCCTCAACAAGTCGGTCCTTGGCCGCTACCTCCTCGCCACCGGCGGCAACGAAGACGCGGCCATCGCCTCCGGCGTCAGCACGAGGAAAGTCAAGTTCTTCGCCTACAGCTTCATGGGCCTGATGTGCGGCTTGTCGTCCATCCTCCTGGCCGGGCGCACAAACGCCGGCGCTCCCAATGCCGGCGTCGGCTACGAACTGGACGCCATCGCGGCGGTCGTGGTCGGCGGTGCATCCCTGACCGGCGGACGCGGCACCATTGCCGGCACCCTCATGGGCGTCCTCATTATCGGCGTCATCCAGAACGGTCTCGATATCCTGAACGTGTCGTCCTATATCCAGCTCATCGTCAAGGGCCTCATCATCATCGCGGCGGTGTGGATGGATCAGAAGAGCAACAAATAATCGTTCCTGTGACAGCGGCAAAACAAACCTCTGCGTGCGCAGCGGTGCAGACAACTCTTACAAGGAGATAGGCAATGAAAAGAACAGGTAATCCTATTGTTAAGTGTGATTCTCGGCCTGGCGTTCTGCACCGGCGCGGCGGCGGGAGAAAAGAAGATCCGTATCGGCGTCTCCTACTACAGCCTGTCGGCGGAATTCCTGGCCCAACTGCGCGATTCGATGGACGAACACTACCGCGACCGGAAGCTTGGCGATACGGTGGACCTGATCGTCCTCGACGCCCAGGGCGACGCCAACAAGCAAAACGACCAGGTCTACAACCTTATTTCCCAAGGCGTGGACGCTGTCATCATCGACCCGTACGACCGCGAACAGCAGGTCCCGGCCGTCGAGGCCTGCGCCGATGCCGGCATACCGTGCATCGAGATGAACGCCTCGACCGTATCGCCCCAACGCACCTCCTATGTCGGGTCCGACGATATCGTCTCCGGCCGCCTCCTCGCCCGCGAACTGCTCCGCCTGTCCGGCGGCAAAGGAAACATCATCGTCATCCACGGCGTCGCCGGCCAGAACTCCGAAGTCATGCGCCACGCCGGCCTCGAAGAGGTTCTCCGGGAGTTCCCCGACGCCAAGGTCGTTGCCGAAAAGGTCTGCGACTGGGATCGGGCCAAGGCCCTCGCCGCAGTGGAAAATTTCGTTCAATCCGGCCTCGATTTCAATATCGTCTTCGGCGAGAACGACGAAATGGCGCTGGGTGCCCTCGTCGCATTGGAAAATTCCGGCCGCCGCGAAGGCATGTTTGTCGGTGGCGTGGACGCCATTCCCGATGCCCTGGACGCGGTCAAGGACGGACGCCTCGACTGCACCGTCTTCCAGAACTCCGCCGCCCAGGCCCGGAAAGCCCTCGATGTCGCCATCGAAGCGGCACAGGGCAAGACCATCGACGCCGTCTACGACATTCCCTACGAACTGGTGACACCGGCCAACGTCAACGAGTATCTGAAGTGACTCGGCAGGCCGGCGCGAAGGCAACGCCCCCGCCACGCGAAAAGGCAGCGCCGCCGCCACGCGAAACGGCCACTGTACGCCATATTTTTTTTGTTGCTGCAAATGATATACTAGTACATAAATAGGTCAAATAAGACCGTACCCACAAGGAGAGTATCATGGGCAAGAAGGCATACGAGGAACTCCTCGACAGGGTCAACAACAGCCAAACCGTCACCCCCGGCAACAAGGCCGGCCTTATCGACTTTCTTCAGAACGAACACCCGGGAGATGTCCTCTTCACCAAGTGGTCGGTCCCGCAGATCATCGCCAAGGGCAAGGGCTCCCGGGTCTGGGACGTCGACGGCAAGGAATACATCGACTGCATCACCGGCATGTCCTGCATGAACATCGGCCACGGCGACGTGCGTATCGCCGAGACGATGTACAACCAGTATGTCAACGAATTGGACAACTGGTTCGATTTCCCGACGCCGGAACGGATTCGCCTGGTGAACCGTCTTATCGCCCTCGCCCCGGGCGACTTTCGGAAGCGCGCGCGCCTGGCCCTGAGCGGCTCCGACGCGGTGGAGAACGCCGTCCGCCTCGCCCGCTACCACACGAAGAAAACGCAGATTGTCTGTTTCTACGGCGGCTATCACGGCCAGAACACCGCCACCATGGGCTTCACCGGCGCCGGCTCGATGCACCGCTGGTACAACACCGTCACCTCGGCCGACCACGGCATCGAACGGTTCCCCTACGCCTATTGCTACCGTTGCCCCTACGACAAGAAACCCGAATCCTGCAATATGCACTGCGTCAAGGTCATCGACGACCTCATGTGCTCGGGACAAACCAGCATGGGGAACTACAACGCCGGTTACACCAACGTCGCCGCCATGCTTGTCGAACCGTGCCAGAGCTCGGCCGGTTATATCGTGCCGCCGATTGAGTTCCTCCAGGCGCTCCGTAAGCTGTCGGACAAGCACGGCTTCCTCCTCATCTTCGACGAGGTCCAGACCGGCATGGGCCGCACCGGCAAGATGTTCGCCTGCGAACACAGCGGCGTCGCACCGGACATTCTTATAATAGGAAAGGCGCTCGGCGCCGGCGTGCCGATGGCCGCCATTGTCGGCAGGGCCGAATTGTTCGAGGACACCGCCCCCGGGTTCATCTGCTCCACCTATGCCGGGAACTCCCTCGGCTGCGCCGTCGGCAATAAGGTTCTTGACATTATCGAGGAAGACGGAATGCTGGAAACGTGCACCACGACCGGCACCTATCTGGAAGGCGTTCTCAGGAACTACATGGCCGAACACCCGCTGGTGGGCGACTTCTCCCGGCGCGGCCTGTTCTTCGGCATCGAAATGGTCCGCGACCGCGCCAGCAAGGAACCGGCCGCGAAGGAGACGCTGGAACTGGTGGACAACCTGAGGGACGCCGGCCTTCTCGCCCAACTCAACGGCTACTACTCGAACAGGATTTCCTTCATTCCGCCCATCAACATCAAGCCGGCGGACGTGGACGAAATCTTCGCCATCCTCGACGCCGAGACCGGAAAAATAGAAGAAAAGTACGGCCTGCGGAAATCGCTCGTCGGCGCCGGCGCCTGACCGCCCACGCCCGGGGCGGCACGAGACAGCGCCGCCCCGGGCCTCTCTGGAGACGTCATGCTCACCCTGGGAATCGACACCGGCGGCACCTATACCGATGCGGTCCTGCTCGATCCAGCGGCGCGGCGAATCGTGGCGAAGACAAAAGTTTTCACCACAAAACACAATCTTGCCTCATGTATCGACGACAGCCTGCGGGCGTTTTCATCCGAAATGCTTGGACGCGTCTCCCTGGTTAGCCTCTCCACCACCCTGGCCACCAATTCTCTGGTCGAAGGCACCACCGGCAGGGTCGGCCTCGTAGTCATGGGCCGACTTCCCGAAGGCCCGTTGCCGGTCGCCGTATGGCGTCATATCGGCGGATTGCTCGATATCAAGGGCCGGGTCATCCACCCGGTCGACCCGGAAGAAGTGGCGAGAACCGTCGCCGAAATCGCCGGCGGGGTGGACGCCATGGCTGTGTCCGGATTCGCCTCGGTGCGGAATCCGGCCCACGAACTGGCGGTCAGGGACACTATCCGCCGGACCGTCGACCTGCCCGTCGTCTGCGGCCACGAACTCAGTTCCGCCCTCGGCCATAACGACCGCACCGTCACGGCGGTCATCAACGCGGGTTTGATTTCCAAAATTGAAGCGCTTGTCCAGGCGGTCAGGGACATCATGGCGGCGAGACGAATCGAGGCGCCCATTATGGTGGTTCGTGGCGACGGCAGCCTCATCCGGGACGATGCCGCACTCAGCCGACCAATAGAAACAATACTCTCGGGTCCGGCGGCAAGCATTGTCGGCGGACTCTACCTGTCCGGCCGCGCCGATGCCCTGCTGGTCGACATGGGCGGCACCACCACCGATATCGCCCATGCCCGGGACGGCACCGTCGCCATCAACCCGAACGGCGCCATGGTCGGCGGCTGGCGCACCATGGTGCGGGCGGCGGAAATCGCCACCTTCGGCATCGGCGGCGACAGTCGCATCGCTCCCGGGGCCGAACCGGGCAGCGTGGAAATAGGACCGCGCCGGGTAACCCCGTTTTCCGTTGCCGGGAGCGCCGAGCCAGGCATTGCACAATCCCTGGCCCGTGCCGCGTCGCAACCAGCCGGGGAAATTTGCCTCGCTTCGCAGGGGACGTTCTATCGCCTCGTCGCCGATCCCGGTCCCGGTGCCGCCGCCATCGAGTCCGCCGTCGCGGCGGCGTTGCGCGGCGGTCCCCTGAGCGCCGGCGATATCGCCATGCGGCTCGCGACCGGCGTGGCACATCTCCCGTTGGACAGTATGTGCCGGAATGCCATGGTCGAGGCGATATCCCTCACCCCCACCGACATCCTCCACGCTTCGGGCGAATTGACTTTGTGGGATGCGGAAGCGGCGCGCGCCGGGGCGCTCCTCTTTTCGAAAAAGATGGAGCTTGATCTGGACGAATTTCTGGAGAAGGTCCGGTCCGATATCACCGACGCGCTGGCGGTCGCCTGTCTCGACAGCGCGGTGCGTTTTTCAGGCGGCGGGGAAATCGGTACGGCCGCGTTACGGCATCTGGTCGGCACCGCCTCCGGGGACGACGAAAACGATATTGTCGCTACGAGGTTTTCTTTGAAAAAAGAAATTGTCGCGGTGGGGGCGCCGGTCGGGGCCTGGCTGCCGGCTGTCGGGAATTTTTTCACGACGCCGGTCGTCATACCCGAGCACGCCGAAGTGGCCAATGCCGTCGGGGCGGCGGTGGGGCAGGTTCGGGTCGCCGTTCGAGCCCTGGTGCGTCCGGACCGGGAGCGGAAAGTCTACCGCGCCCATGCGCCCGGCGCTGCCCAAGAATTTGCCAGCCGCGGAGAAGCGGAAGAGTGGGCGCTCGAGCAGGCGCTCCGGGCGGCCCGGGACCGGATTCTCGAGTGGGGCGGGGTCAACGCCGCCGTGACCGAACGGATCGATCCGCGCCATGTTGTCGACGGTGACGGCACCCCCCGCTATATCGAGACGACAATTTCCGTGGAAGCGGCGGGCAATCCGTCCGCGATACACGGAGAGAGCGGCCATATTGAGAATTTCGGGAAACGCCAACCCCTCTCCTGAAGCGCGCAAGAAGGGTATGGGACAGAGGAAGCGGATTTCTGCGCGCGTCAGTCGAACCGGAGAACAACCATGGATTCCAACGCACTGAATTATCTAAAGAGCCTCAAGCCCCAGGCCCACCGCGATGGCCGCGAACTGGTCCGCGAGGGCGTCGAGATGGGGAAGACCATCAGCGCCGGGAAAGGGGCTTTCATTGGACAGAGCGACACGTACAAAAACCACATGGAATACAAGCTGGACCTGGCCAGGCAAGGTAAAATCTATTGGAACATCCTTCTCGGACTGGCAACGATTGACGAGCAGGTGGCGGCGATACGGGAGCTGTACGACTGGTCGACGCGCACCGGGTTGGATCTCCACTGCATCCAGATGATCGCCAGCGGCCTCATCGCCCTGCCGAAGGAATACCGTGACAAGGCCCCGGCCACGACCAGCTTTGTCATGGACGGCCTGGCCGACTACCAGGCGCTCGCCTATGCGGCGCCCATCGACATCACCTTCAACGACTACCATCTGTTTTCCCCGAACGCCCTCGAAACCACCATCAACGCCGTCAAGGTCGGCTCGCCCCGCATCGGTGATTTTACCCAGTTTTACTGGGGCTACGCCGGCTTCAACGACGATGTCCGGCGCTTCAGCGACGTGGTTACGGCGCTGGGAATTCTCGCCTCCAAGCGGGACGAAATGATCTGCGCCGAGACCTACCTGGACGACGGCTATCCCGGCTATTTCATCGACTGCGCCTCGTACGTCGGGTATGCCCTCCTTGAACACTATATTTGCACCAAGCTGTGCGGCGCCCGGTACGTCATCAGCTTCGGCGGACTCCTCAGTGAAAACGACACCCGCTGCGCCATCGCCATGGCCCTCCATACCCTCATGTCCACCCCGGACCAGACCGTCCTCACCTACCTGAACAGTTCCACCAACCTCCAATGGGATCACGACATTCACGGCAACTACGGCGTCAGCGTGCCGGAAATGCTGTTTGAAATCCTGGTCGAGAAAAAATACCGGATGGCTCTCGGGGTCAATCCCGTATCCATAACGGAAAAGATCAAGGTTCCGACGCTCGAGGATTTGGAGAACATTTTCACCGCCGGGAAAAGGGCTGAAGAAAAAGCGGAGGAATGGCTCCCGTTCATGGATTTTTCCAAACTTGAAGAAATGCGCGACGTGATGGTGAATGAAGGAAAGATTTTCTTCAACAATGTCCTCGACGGTTTCCGCGAAGCCGGCATCGACGTCGAAGATCCGTTGGAACTTTTCCTGGTACTGAAGAACTGCAATCCCATTCGCTTTGAACAGATGTTCCACTCCAGCACGTACAAAAAGGGGACGGACCAGATTACGCCGTTTTACCCCACCGTCCTCGGCCGGCAAACGCTGGAGATGCGCGAAGAAATCGTCGCCGCCCTCCATACCGACGGCCTGGCCGGCGCGTTGGACGGAAAAAAGATCGTGGTCGGGTCGGGCGATGCCCATACCTACGGGCTGGTGCTGGTGGAAGGCGTGCTGGCCGGCATGGGCGCCGACGTCATCAACGCCGGCGTCGATGTCGACCCGGTCGATATCCTCGACCTCGCCGACGAAGTCGGTTCCCGCTACATCGGCATATCGTGCCACAACGGCCAGGCGCTGGACTACGGCCGGCAATTGATGGCGCTTATCAAGGAACGCAAGCGCGACTACTGGGTCTTCATGGGCGGCAAACTGAACGCCATCCTTCCCGGCGATTCGGAACCGACGGAAATCGCCCATATGCTGGAGGAACTGGGAATTCATTCGGAAAACGATATCGCGGCAGTCGTGAAAAAACTCGGCAGGCAGTGAAACCGCGTCCAGACGCGGCACGGAGCCACTCAATGGACAGGCACAATTCCAGTTCGTCGGAAAAGGCAAAACAAGGTCGTACTTTCAGCCGGAGGGCCGGCGGAAGAGCGACAAATATGGATAAATGCATGACGCGGATAATAGCGTTTCTCATGTTGGCGGCAGGCGTGCTGACGCTGTTCTCTCAGCCCCTGGAGGGTTGCGCGCTTATTCTCGTCGCCGCATCCATCGGATGGGCCGGAAGCGTATTGTGCTGAACGCTCCTCTTTTCGTATGATGCCTGTTTTCCGACGGCCATATTCCAAATTTCTCCTATTCTATTTAGAAATTTTCAAGCCGGCGCATATAGCCGTGCTCTCAAAAAGTAGCTGGATTCCGCCTGCGGGTGGCGGAATCCAGTGTAAGGGAGATAACGCGTAGAACGAATACGTCAGCAAAGCTTTCAACCCTGCTTTTGCCACGACGCTCAACCGCTTCTACAAATACTCCATAATAGTGGCGCAAGTATCGTTTCCGAAGTCCTTCCCGGCGCGGTCTTATATGCCCAGTTTCTCCAAGGCGCAAGCAATGCCATCGTCATTATTGGTAGTCGTAACCATATCGGTGACGGCTTTCAGATCGTCGCACGCGTTCCCCATCGCGATACCAATTCCCGCCAGTTTGCATAACGAGAAATCGTTATCCGCGTCGCCGAACGCGACGAGATCCGTTGTGGAGAGGCCGAGTCGCTGTAGAATTCCCTGTACCGCCCTTCCCTTGTCGACTCCCCTGCATGTCGTTTCAAGATAATACGGCGTGGACCGGATAAACGACAGTTCCTCGACATACGAAGCGCATATCGCCTCTTCATGCCGCGACAATATTTCTTCGGGAGCGGCGACCAGGATCTTCGCCGGTGCAAAATCGAGCGCGTCGCAGATGTTTTCGACAAGCCGCAGCCCCATGCGATTCGACTTCATTTCGGTGGCGACTTTAAAGCCGTCCGGATCGTCGGCAAGGAAGTCCGTGCCGTCGTCGAGTATCGGAGTGACCGGTATTGGCTCGAGGTGCCGGAGGAACGCCTTCGCCGTGCCCATCGGTATGGGGTCTGAAAAAATCACCGTCCCGGATGGATACTCGGCGGCGGCACCACCATTGTACCCGACCAGGAATCCGCCAAACTCGTCCATCCGAAGTTCTTTGGCAATGGGCCGCAATCCCGCCGTGGGCCGACCGGAAGCCAAAACCAGGGAGCACCCCTTTTCTTGCGCGCGTAGAAGTGCGTCCCGGGTTTTCCCGGTGATTGTCCCGTCGCGGGAAAACAGCGTTCCATCAATATCCAGGGCGATGACTCTGACCTTGCGTTCTCCAGACA
>JAJBTL010000023.1 GCA_020860865.1 Planctomycetota bacterium
CAGGACTTCCTCGCCCATCTCGGCGGCGGTAACCCACGGGTCGTCGCCAACCGCGCCGGTCTCTAAGATAACGCGGCGGAGAGACGAAACAGGTTCGAACCACTTTCATCAGAGGCCCATTAGCCTGTGAGGCGGATAAAGAATGAAGACAGTGGACAAATATGTCGTCGGCGTCGATTTTGGCACCGCGTCCGCGCGGGCGGCGGTCATCCGCGTCGCCGACGGAACGGAAATCGCCTCCGCCACCTCCGCCTATCAACACGGCGTCGGCGGCTGTATTCACGATGCCAAAAACCCGCTGGTCGCCCGCCAGCACCCGGACGACTACGCGGACGGCTTCGCCCTCTCGGTCAGGGAAGCGCTCCAGGAGGCGGCCGGCCGTGGCGGCATCGATACCCATGACGTCATCGGCATCGGCTTCGACACCACCGGCTCGACCATCATGCCGGTCCTCCGGGACGGCACGCCGCTTGTCCGGCTCGACCAGTTCCGGGACAATCCGAATGCCCATATCTGGCTGTGGAAGGATCACAGTTCCTGGGCCGAAGCGGAAGAGATTACGGAACAGGCGGAAAAACGCCATCCCGAATATCTCGACCTCGTCGGCGGCGTCTATTCGTCCGAGTGGTTCTGGTCGAAGGTTCTCCACTGCCTCCGCATCGATCCCGCTGTCCACGCCGCCGCCCACACCTGGATGGAGGTGGCGGACTGGCTCCTCTTCACCCTTTCCGGTGGCGGCCTCGTCGACGACGCCATCCGCGCCACCTGTCCGGCCGGGCACAAGGCCCTCTTCAATATGGATTGGGGCGGTTTTCCGGAGGAGGAATTTCTCGCCGAACTGTCGCCGGATCTCGTCAAGATTTCGCGGACGCTCGACCCGTCCCGGGTCAGGCACGTCGGGACAAAGGGCCCGCTCCTCAGCCCCGAGTGGGCGGAACGGTTCGGCCTGCCGGGGCCGGTCCTCCTTGCCGTTCCGGCCTTCGACGCACATTACGGCGGCATCGGCGCCGGGGTCAAACCGGGCATTCTCGTGAAAACCATCGGCACTTCGACCTGCGACCTCACCGTCAGTCCGCTGGCCGACGGCCGCCTGACCATCCCCGGCATGTCCGGCATTGTCCGGGACTCGATTCTTCCCGGCTACTACGGTATCGAGGCCGGACAGTCCGCCGTCGGCGACATCCTGAACTGGTTCGTCAATACGGTCAAGCCGTGCGGCATGACCTATGGCGAACTGTCCGCCGAGGCGGCACGGCTCAGGCCGGGCGAAAGCGGCCTCCTCGCCCTCGACTGGATGAACGGCAACCGGACCATCCTCGTCGACCAGCGCCTGTCCGGGCTTATGCTCGGCCTGACCCTCCATTCGCGGCCGGCCGAAATGTACCGGGCCCTCATCGAAGCGACGGCGTTCGGCGCCCGGGTCATCCACGATCAGATGGAAAGCCACGGCCTGCCCATCGACCAGGTCATCGTCTGCGGCGGCATCCCCCGGAAGGACGCGATGTTTATGCAGATTTATGCCGACATCCTGAACAAGCCGCTCCACATCTCGCGGAACCGGGAAACATGCGCCCTCGGATCGGCTATCGGCGCCGCCGTCATCGCCGGGGCCTATCCCGATTTCGAGACAGCCATCGACCATATGACCGGCGTCCTCGACACGGTGTACCGGCCGATTCCGGCCCACCGTGAAGTTTATGAACGGATGTACGGGTTATACCGGAAACTTCACGACTCGTTCGGCGCCACCGGCGCGATGGACAATTTGTCACAGGTCATGAAGGAACTTATGGACATCAAGGACGAGGCGTCGCGGCGGGAGGAACCGGTCGCCACCAAGCCGGCAGTATTGGAAAGTGTTCGATTGTAAGGAATTATCGGTTGGATATAGTCGTTGGCTGACCGGGCCGGCCGGGCGGAATTGTGCGCAAAATACCATTTCGCCTGTTGCCGATTACGTTTTTTCCCGCTATTATGTACAGTAGATCACGACCCGCTGAAAACAATGCTCCAGCGGTGGTTTTGGACTGTGTCATTTCTTCATTGCTCTTCGGCATAGCCGTTGACGCGGTTGAGGAAAGTGTATGATTGAAACCACCCTGTAGTCGCAACCGGAAGCTGACGCAATGTCCACACTGAACAAGAGGGAACAACGGCTCAACCTCATCACCACTCACCTGAAACAGAACAACGTTCTGAGCGTGCGGGAACTGTCGGACATATCCGGCGTCTCCACGATGACCATCCGCCGTGATCTTGAGGAATTGCACAAGCGGGATGTCGTCAAATTCATCCACGGCGGCGCCTTCTACAACGGCATCAGGGACGATTTGGCGGACGACCCTCCGGGTTACCTCCTCTCCGAACAGAAAATGCTCAACCGGTCCGAAAAAATGCGTATCGCCCGAAAGGCGGTCGACCTCCTGGAACCCCGGGAAACGTGCATGATAGACACCGGGACGACCCTCTTCTACCTGGCCCGGGAAATACCGGACGACCTCCCGGTGACGGCTATCTGCTGGTCACTGAACATCATTTCCGAACTCATTAAAAAGCCTCAGTGCACCCTGATATCCCTGGGCGGCGTCTACCACCACGAGACGCAGATGTTCGAAAGCATGCAGGGGATGGATCTCATTAAAAACACCCGGGCGTCGAAGGCGTTCATCTCCGCCGGCGGCGTCCATCCGCAATTGGGCGTGACCTGCCCGTTCCATTATGAAACAGAGACGAAACGCGTCGCCATCAATTCGAGTATGAGCAAGGTACTCCTCGTCGACTCGTCCAAGTTCGGCAAGGTCTGCACCTCGCACCTGGCCGAAGTGAGCGACTTCGACATGCTTATCACCGACTCCGGCATCAGCGACGACTACCGCCGGAGCGTCGAGGATGCCGGTGTGGAACTGGTCGTCGTCTAAAAAAACATGGCTGTGCCGTAAAGGAAACACGAATGCTCTGCACCCTGAATGAAATCCTGCCCCGGGCCCGGCGCGACGGCTATGCCGTCGCCGCCTACGACATCGTCTCCGACCTCTACCCCCGGGCCATTCTCGACGTCTGCGAGGACAGGCGGGCGCCGGTCATCCTTGCCGCCCTGGCGCACGACCTGGCCGGTCGCGGCCTCGACTACATCGCCGGCCTGGTGCGGGCGGTGGCTCCGGCCTATACTGTTCCGGTGGTGCTCCACCTCGACCATGCGGACAACTTCGACCTGGTAAAGCGCTGCATCGCCGCCGGCTTCACCTCGGTGATGTTCGACGGGTCGCACCTGCCGTTCCGGGACAACATCGCCAAGACCCGCGAGGTGGTGGACTACGCCCACGCCCGCGGCGTGACGGTGGAAGCGGAACTCGGCTTTGTCGCCGGCAGCAACCTGGAAGGTGCCAGCACCGGCGTCGGCCGCCTGACCGAACCGGAAGAGGTGGCCGAATTCGCCAGGGAGACGGACGTCGACGCCCTGGCCATTTCCATCGGCACCGCCCACGGCGTCTATGCGTCGACGCCGACCCTGGATATCCCCCGCCTCCAGGCAATCAAATCGGCGTCGGACGTTCCCCTCGTCCTTCACGGCGGTTCCGGGACGCCCCGGGACCAACTGATGCAGGCGGTGAAGAACGGCATCACCAAACTGAATATCTATACCGATCTGCGGTTGGCGATGAACTCCCGCATCACCGATGTGGTCGGCCTTATCAGGCAGCGGGCGGACGAACTGCCTGACCGGGTCCTGGGCGCGTTCGCGGCCGGCATCCGGGATCAGGTGGAGGAGGAGATTCTCGTCACCGGAAGCGGGAACCGGTATTGAAGAGATCGGGACTATTATTGGTAAAAAGAGACGGACGCCACCGCGATGGATGGCGTCCTTTTTTTGATGAAGAGAACCTGTTGAGTTTTTGAACGACGTCCGCCATCCGCCACCGGATGCTCGTGTCGACCGTAATGATGACGGGCCTATTTCCCGTCCGTCGATGCATCCGTCAGCATCACGTGCGGCCGTGCCTCCGTCGCCGGCCGGGCGAGGGCGGCGAGGTTGCAGAAGTCGGCGCCGCTCGGCGCCTGGAACACCCGGAGGCCAAATTCGGGAAGAATGGCCAAAAGATGATCGAAGATGTCGGACTGGGTGTCTTCGTAGGCGCCCCAGGCGGTGATGTTGGTGAAGCAGTAGAGTTCGAGCGGTATTCCTTCCGCCGTCGGCGACAGTTGCCGCACGAGGAGGGTGAGGTTCTGGTGGATGCGGTCGTGGTGCCGGAGGTACTTTTCCACATAGGCGCGGAAAGTGCCGAGATTCGTTATGCGGCGGTAATTGACAGCGCTTTTCGAGTCGTACTTTTGGTTCCACTCGGCAATGGCCTTGTCCTTGTCCGCCAGATAGTCCTGGAGGAGGACGAACTCACGGAGGTGGTCCTCCTCCTCCCGGGTAAGGAAATGGACGCTCGTCTGGTCGATGAAGAGGCAGCGCTTGATGCGTCGGCCGCCGGATTCGGTCATGCCGCGCCAGTTTTTGAACGATTCGGTGAGGAACTTTTTCGTCGGAATACTGGTAATGGTCTTGTCCCAGTTCTGCACCCGCACGGTGTGGAGGGCGATGTCGATGACGTCGCCGTCGGCGTTGGCCTGGGGCATCTCTATCCAGTCGCCGGTCTGGATCATGCCGTTCGAGGAAATTTGCACGCTGGCCACCAGGGACAACAGGGTGTCCTGGAACACCAACATCAACACCGCCGCCATGGCGCCGAGACCGGACAGGAGAATGATGGGCGACCGGTCTATCAGGGCGGCGATAATGAGGATGGCGGCGACCGCATAGATGAAGATTTTGACAATCTGGACGTAGCCCTTGATTGGTTTGTGGACGGCATCCTTCCGCTTGTTCCAGAGAATGATAAAGATATCCAGGAAATTGCCGACGGCGAGGGCGATAGTGAGGATGACAAAGGCGGAACAGACATTCCCGACAACGAGGGCGACGCCAAGGGGCAGGCCGGGGACGACCTTAATGCCCATGGACAATATCATGGCCGGGACGATATTGGCGAGGCGGGCGACGGCGCGGTGACGGATGAGAATCTTTTCGTCCCGAAGCGAGGTGAGGCTGAGGAGCTTATTGATGGCCCGGACCAGGATGCGCTTGACGACGAAGTTGGCGGTCCAGGCGAACAGGACCAGGAAGGCGATGCCGACAATGGTGAACAGTACCGGGTAAAGCTTGAGCCAGTTGATTACGTCGTCCTGCAACTCCTGCATGATCTCTCCTGCCGGGTGGGCGTCGGTGCCGCCGAGGCGCGGCGAATGGTTAAATTTACCTATAAAGGATGCCAATTACGGCTGTCGACCGTTCATAAACAGTATTCTTCGTACCGGCAATTCTGCCGGAACCGGGCGATTCTGTAAAGGATTTTGACAGCCGGTCGGGCGCACAAGACCGGTACGCGGCGATAAAAAACGCCTGATCACCGCCATGCGGGGTGATCAGGCACGTATTCAAAATTAGCGTCGGCGCGGTCGATTCAAGTACTGGAACCAGCCGCGGCTACATCCATGACGTCTTGTCCTTGGTGATGACGCCGTCCAACTGCGTTGCCTGGGCCAGGCTGCCGTCGTGGGCCTGGATGCAGACATAGACGAGCGGTTCGATGGCCTTGATGGAGCGCATGCCGGCCGGAGCCACCCGGATCATGTCGCCTTCTCCGACCGGGAACTCCTCGCCGTCGATGTGGAAGATGCCGGAGCCGCTGAGGATCATGTAGACTTCCTCGTTCATTTTGTGGTGGTGGACAAACGGTACGGCTTCGCCGGCCTTCCGGCTGTTGATGGAGATTTCGCAACCGGTCAGGCCGAGAAGGTGGCCGAGCATTATCCTCCCCTTGGCGCCGTCGATTTCCTTGTCCGCGAGTTCCGCGAACGACCCGACATTGTATACCGAAAAGTTCTTGTTTTCCGCCATGATGGTTCTCCTTGAAACATGGTGCCGCGATTGAAAAATAGTCCCGGGAGCAGCCGCTCACGGTTCCGCCCGTGTATGTAATATGTAACCAAAATGGTTACATCAGCATCTGGAAAAAAATCCCGGTTGCACCGGGATGCGGTGAATCAACAGGATCGCGGGGGACGGCGAGCCGTTCATGAGCGTTGTCCACACACTCTAACGCCGGTTCCGTCGGGCAATCTGCTTCAGGACGTCCTGGAGGGTGACGGACGCCAGTTCCCGTTCCAGCGCCTTTTGGGCATTGGCCAGCGGTTTGGCCAGCGCTTCCGCGAAATGCTCGCCGACCGGGCACTCGGGGTTCGGGAAATGGACGTCGAAAACGGCGTCGTCCTTGTCCCTGACCGCGTCCCAAACCTCCAAAAGGGTGATGTCCTTCGGTTCCTTCCGGAGCGACGCGCCCCTGACCCCGGCCTGGGTGTCGACCAGACCCTTTTTCTTGAGCCTGGCCATGAGGCGGCGGACCACCACCGGATTTGTGCCGATACTCAAGGCTATCATGTCGGACGGAATCGACCCGTCCTTGAAATAGGCAATCGCCGTCAGTATATGGACCGCAACGGGAAATTGGGTATTGATGCGCATAACGTCATTCACCTTATCTGTAATCATTATAATTACAGGTTCGGCCTTCGTCCACCGCTAAATTCTTTTTATCCGCATTTTTTTCGGCGGGTCCTGGATTTTCAATGGGCGAAAGCCGTTCCGCCGTACCGACTGCGCCCGGGAGGCGGGGGAGGAGGACGGTTAAAAGATTGAACCGAGCCCCACGAAAAAATACGCCGTCCCTACGCAAGGACGGTGCGTCTTCTGTATGGGTACCGCCTACCGGCTTGGCCGGCTTCAATTCGCCGGCGGCAGCAGGAGCTGGTGGTGCGGGTGGCCGGAAGTCCTGAGCGTCACGGCCGGACGCGAACCGGAGCCGTTCGCTTCGCCCTGGACCAGGCCGACAAGGTTGACGACCATGCTATCGAGGATTTCCGCCTGGGAAGACGGCTCTTCCGCCGCCGAGGCGGATTCTTCGGCAGTGGCGGCGTTTTGTTGGGTGACCTTGTCCATCTGGGCGACGGCGGTGTTGACCTGGTCGACGCCGTTGGCCTGTTCGTTGGTGGCTGTGGCGATTTCCTGGATAAGCCTGACAACGGTGCCGGACGCCTCCATGATGGCGGCGAAACTTTTTTCCAGATGGCCCGCCACTTCCGAACCCTTTTGCACCCGTTCCACCGTTCCCTGGATAAGCTGCGTCGTATCCCTGGCCGCCTGGGCCGAGCGGCCGGCAAGGTTCCGCACTTCGTCGGCGACGACGGCGAAGCCTTTTCCCGCCTCTCCGGCCCGAGCCGCCTCCACCGCCGCGTTCAGGGCGAGGAGGTTGGTCTGGAAGGCGATGTCCTCGATAGTCTTGATGATCCGGCCGATCTGGTCGGCGGATTCGCTGATGCCGGCCATCGATTCCGTCATCTCCGCCATGTATTCGGCGCCGCGCTTCATTATTTTCGCCGTTTCCTGCATCGATTCGTCGGTCTTGCCGGCGTTGTCCGCGTTCTGCCGCGTCATTGAGGCGGTCTCTTCGAGGGCGGACGAGGTCTGTTCGAGGGAGGCGGCCTGTTCGGTGGCGCCTTCGGCGAGGTGTTGGGAGGCATCGGAAATGGTGTAGGAGGCGGAACTGACCTGGTGCGACGATTCCCGCAGATCGTCGATGATGCCGGTAAGGGTCTTTGTCACGCCGGTCACCAGGACAAAGAGGACGCCGAGGACGAGAAGCAGGAGCACAACGCCGACCAGGATGATAATCCGCACGCCGGAGGTGACCGCCGCCAACGCCTCGTCCACCGGCGCAGCCATGACGACCATCCAGTTGAGGCCGGTACTGCCGAGACTGTACGGCGCCACCGACACGAGGGACGCGCGTCCGGTGACTTTGGAGACGATTTCGACGACGCGCGACTGGCCGTCCCGGTAAGCGTTCCGGATGGCGTTGCCGAGGGTTTCGTCGACGATGTTGTAGACCGGCTGGAGGCGCGATTTCGCGTCCGGATGGTAGACGACGGTACCGTTCTGGTCGATGAGGGTGGCGTAACCGGTTTCGTAAATTTCCAACGCCGCCAGGTTGTCGCATATCGGCTCGAGGAGGATGTCACCGCCGACAACGCCGAGGACGCGACCGTCCTTTTTGATAGGAACCGCCAGGGAGGTCACGTAGTTGTCGGCACCGCCGGCGGTGTAGTAAAACGGTGGCGTAATGAACGTCTTCCCGGTATCCCGGGCGACAAGGTAAAAATCGCCGTCGCCGGGAGTCTCGTATCCGGCCAGCGGCTCATTGCCGACCGTCCCGTTAAGGTTGAACGTATAGGGGATGAGCCGTCCGGTAGCATCGTGGAACGGCGTCTTGTTGATATAGTCGGCGTCCTTTCCGTCGAAGGCGTTGGGTTCGAAAACGCACCAGGTACCGAAAAGCCGGTCGTTGGTCGCGGCGGTCTGGGCGAGGAAGTTGATGTAGTACTCCCGGTCGGCCATCTCGGCGCCGGCGTCGTTGGTGAATACCGTCGCCATCGTTTCGATGGCGCCAAGCGACATTTCCATATCGGCCTTGACGCCGTTGGCGAATTGTCTGGCTTCGGCCACGAGGTTTCGTTGGACAAGGTCGGTGGCGACGGAAGAAAAGCGCGAGGCGATGAAAACCACCATCAAGGTGATGCCGACAATGAGGATAAGGCACACAGGGGCGAGAATCCGCCACTTCATGGACAACTTTTTCATCACGTTCTCCTCCGCAAATGTCCGCTCGCGACAGGTTTTGTGTGGTGGACGGGGACTGGCAGCCATTGTTGCTGTTTTAAATGGATTATGGTATTACTATCATACAAATAGACTGTTGTTGTGAACTTTTAGAAACAAAAAAAGCGTAAAATCAACTGTAAGGGTATTTGTTGATATTGCCGGTTTATAAACCGCTCGGTTGTAGCTGGGGGAGAATGGCGTACTCTTTGTGATAGTGCGGCGTCTGAGTGTGAAGTGTTACTGGTTGATACTGTCATTGTAAGATAAAAATGACAGTTGTCAATGGTCGATTTCGATGAAACCGCCTCGCATTATTCAGGTTGCGATCTCATAAACGCCATGTTGATACGGTTTGCGGAAAGGGCGTAGCCGTTTAAATTATCAGGATGCGAATCCGGTCCTGCTACGTAATTCGCAGTAATTACTTCATAAATATCTGGATTGGAGTCTGTATAGAGGGTATATTTGGCTACGTACTGTGGAGGGGGTGTCAGGCGTACCGGACGATGTTGTCAAAAAGGGTGTCGGGTGTGGTGTTTGGGAAAATTTTTCGTCCAGCGAGAAGATTTTCGCTTTTTCATGCCATTTTCAATGCCGGCGGTCGCGGAAAGAAGTATGGCATCGGGAAGGACAACGGCGTGCCGCCTTACCATATGGAGGCCTACCCTCTGCTTTTGGCACGGCGCTTCACAAACTCTCTTTGCTGGATTTTATAGAGGGTTTCGCACGTCACTATATTTTCGCGACGCTTCCCGATCACGAATTGAGCCTTGCGGTCCAACTCCGTCTTGGACACGCCACGCGCCATATTCTGCAGCCGCGTCCCATGGCTTTTGCACGACTGGCGAAGAACGTCGTTCGCCGTCCCGTCCGCGTCCACATCCTTCTCGCTGCGACTTCCCGTCGCGATGTCATGGTAGGCATCTTCGCCGTAGCGCGCGCGTAAGGCGAACACTCCCGAGGCACGGCCTATTTGGCGAAGACCGTCATTAAGGCTGGTTATATCAGCTTTGATATACGGGGATATCGCTTTGCCTTGTTTCAGGTCCCGTTCGATGACCAGGGTTAACTCCAGTTTGTCCACACTGAGTATGGTCGCTTCCACTGACAGGATGAAGGCAGGGCTGTTCGACAGCCTAGCTTTTTCGAGGTGAACGGCCATTGTGTCGAGATTTTCCCCGACCTTAATCGCATCGATGTTGGGGCCATCGGCCAACTCATAAAATTCCTGGGCGGTTTTCTTGATGCGCCGAAGGAGGCTTTTTTCAGATCCGCCCAAGCCCACGCTAGACCCATCCATTATTTACCTCAAATTTCTCTCGCCAATCCGCACCAAAAGCCTTGTCGACATCGGCGAGATTGAAACCTTCGGCTAAAAAATCCATGCCTAACAACGGGTTCACGAGGTCCCACAAGACAACACGGGGATCCAAGGGAATTTCTCCCATGATATCATCGTACTTTTCCATATCACCAGCCTCGCGGGCTTCAGCAGCGCGAGTTACAACCTCCATGCGTTTCTCGTCCGACATGGTGGAAACAAAATTCATTCCATCGAAGTTTTCAGCAAGAAACTGGTCCACATTCTCAAGCGTTAAAATAATCTTTTCTTGTGTACTCATTTTTTGGCTTCCTTGTCCGGTCGCGATCCCTGGTAGGCGGGAGGCGCCATCGTATTATAC
>JAJBTL010000063.1:0-3090 GCA_020860865.1 Planctomycetota bacterium
GCCTTGTATCGTCGTCGATACCGAGGCCGCCGTCGGCGGCGAGGACGGTGTCGCCGGCGCCGACGCCGGTGAGGTCGAACGACAAGGACTTCTCGGCGCCGGAGAGGTCGAGGCCCTTGTTATCGCCGGCGAGGCGGTGGCCGCTCCCGGCCAGTTCGAGGCCGGAGGCGGAAAACAGGCCGGTGCCGCCGAGGTCGAGAAGGCGGGCGGCGCTGCCGCCCATCCGGATAACGCCGAGGTCGCTGCCGCTGGTGCCGTCCCAGGCGGCGGTGGAGGCGAAGTCGATGGCGACATCGTTGTCCTGGACGTTCAGGAAGGCGGTCCGGAGGGTGACACCTCTCCCGTTCGTGTCGTCGAGGGTCAGTTTTCCCGGGACGGTGAGGGTGCCGCCAACCCGGACGGCGACGCCTTCGCCGGCGGCGGGTCCGGAGGCGACGGTGTAGTCGTTCGTCGGCGCGGTCCAGTCGCCGGGCGTTTCGATGGCGCTGTGGAACAGCCGGAGGGAGGTTCCCGACGTGACGGTGTAGGTGTACAGGACATTGTCCAGTGTTTTGGAGACGGATGAGTCGGTTGCGGTATTCTTTATGTTGTCGATAAGGGTGAGGCCTTGGCCGAGGCCGAGGGCGGGTATATCACCAGAGAATCTGACGTCGGCGTTGGCGACATCGATGGCGGTGTCGGCGGTGAGGACGGTGTCGGTACCGCTTGTGTCTGTGAGGTCGAAGTGGAGAAAGGTGTTCGACAGGTCAAAGGTTTTCCCGTTACCGACGACGGCGGCGTTCGTGCCATAAATACTGAGGGTGGACAGGGAGGCGGTGGCGGCGGTTATGGCCGAAATATCCAGTGTCGAGCCACCATACATGGTCATGCCACCCTCGGAAGTGATGGCGCCGGACCCGGACAGGGCAAGGGTTCCGGCCGCGAGCAGGATACCGCGAGCGTTCGACACCTGCCCGGACAGGGTGAGTGTTCCGCTGCCGTACTTATCCAGTCTTCCGTCGCCGGACAACGTGCCCTTGTATTCGCTGTCACTTGCCTGATCGACTCTCAGGGTGCCCACGTTGATGGTGGTTCCGGCTTCGCCCGACAGAGCGCCGACCTTCTGGAACTTGCCATCCATGTCGAGGGAGGCGTTGTTTGTCAGATGGAGGTGGGAAGTGTCTCCGAATGCCCTGTCTGTCAGCATGGTGACGGCGGTGGTGTCGATGGCGGTTTTTCCGGTATAGGTGCTGTTAATGTTGCCAACATGGGTTGGCTTTGAACCGGTGATGGTATAGCCGCCGGAGCCGGTCAATTCAGCGTTCATGACGGCGGTGTCGCCGCTGGCGTCGTCGCTGTCCAGCGTGATGGTTTTGTCCGCGTTGGCCTGAATCGATTTCAGGCCGTAGCCGAGATAGACGCCTTTTTTGTCGGCGGTGTCGAGGACGGTGGCGATGTAATCGAAGATCGCGGTGCCGACGGTACCGGTACTGTCGGATATGCTCCGGATGACGGAACTGGACACGTACTCTGTGCCGTCGTACCTGGTCAGGCCCAACTGGGTGTTGGCGCCGGTAACGCTGGTGGCGGCGATGATCGTGTGCTGCGCCGCCTGGTTGGCATCCGCGTAGTCGTAGAAGCTACCGTAATTGGCGACGCTGATGTCGATGCCGCCGTCGATGTCCATGGCGATGGCGCCGCCATTGCCGGTCACCTCGAGATCGGTCACGGTCAGTTTTGCCGAGGGAAGGATATACCCGGTGGGGGTTGCCACTTTCAAGGCGCCGCCGTCGAAGGACAAGTCCTTGATGGTTTGGTTGGCGGAGAGCGTGGCATACGAGTCGGCGGAGGAGAGCTTCAGGGAGGCGTTTGTGAAGAAATCGGCGGCACCGGCGCTGTTCAGATCGATGGTGCCTTTTTTCATCTGGAACGCACCGGTGAAACCGGTGCCGACCGCTGACCCAAGTGTCAACACTCCCGACGATTGAGCGAATTGATAGGCCAGAATGCCGTCGCCGAGGATTGTACTGTTCAGTGTGGTATTGCCGGAACGGTTCATCTGCAAGGTGCCGTCGGCGATATGGTAGGTTATTCTGGAATCGTTTGAATCGCCGAGCACAAGGGTGCCCGCTCCCACCTTCTTCACCGTACCGGTACCCGAGAGGGTGCTCGTGTAGGCGATATCATCGGAACGGTTGAAAATCAGGGTGGCGTTATTCCGCAGGGTGGTCATCATCAAATCGCTGATCGCGCCGGTGGTCCCGCCGTTCCCGACCTGCAGAGTTCCACCGTTGATTTCGGTGAGGCCGTTATAGGCATTATCGCCGAGAAGGGTGAGTGAACCGGAGCCGACCTTGTACAGGGCGCCGTCCCCGGTAATGGTGCCGGAGTAGGTTATATCATCTGAGCGATTAAAGTAGACGGAGCTGGTACTCAGATACATATCGCCGGCGACACTGCCGCTGGTGCCGCCTGTGCCAAGGTACAGGTCTCCGGCGGAGGCTATGGTGAGGCCGGTGTACGTGTTGTTTCCGGTGAGCGTGGTATCGCCGCCGCCGTCAAACGTGACGCCGCCGCTCCCGGAGATGACGCCGTGAAAGGTTGAGTCGTTATCGTCAACGATGGTCAGCGATGCATCGCCAAGCACCACCGTGGTGTCGGCGGTGCCGGTCAGGCCGCCGATATTTTGGTCATACCCGCCCAAGTTCAGCGAAGCCTGGTTTTTCAGATCGTGGCGGCTGTGCATACTGAAGACATTTTCCTTGCCGCCGATAAAGGCGCCGTCCTCGATGGTGGTGGTTCCCGTATGGCTGGCGGAGCCGGTCAGCACGACGGTATGGGTTCCGTCCTTGACGAGGTCGCCGGCGCCGGAAAGATTGTTTACAAAGTCGCCGAAGAAGTCGAGGGTCACGGTCCCGTTGTTTGTGATGGCCGCCGTCCCCGCCGATGTCTGGGTTTTCAGCGTCAAGCCGCCAGCGGCAATGTCGATGCCGCCGAGAAAAACGTTTGTGCCGTTCAGGGTGACGGCGGTGGTGGACCCGGTGATGTGGAGTGTGCACACCGGCTGGATGCCAGACGGTCCACCGTCTACCGCGAAGTCGTGAAAAGGTA
>JAJBTL010000063.1:3100-10305 GCA_020860865.1 Planctomycetota bacterium
GTCCACCCAGGCGTCCTGATGGACGACGATATTCCCGTTGAAGATCCACGTCCCGCCCGAGACATCCATCCGGGACGCGGTGACGCCGCCCGATGCGATGTCGATTTCGCTGCCGGCGCCGGTGCTGTCAAACGTCACCCAATCACCGGCGAGGAACTGCTTGACCGTTCCGCCGGAGTTGGTCCAGTTATTGTCCGTCACCATGTCCCATGTGGTTGGGTCGGCACTTCCTGTCCATGTCAACTGGCTGCTTTGCGCCGAGAAGGCGGTGGTCAGCTTCAAGGATTTACCGTCCAATGATTGCGCCAACGTGGCCGAGGACGACGTCACCCGGCTGCCGAGGGCGGTCAGTTCGACGCCGTTCAGGGTGAAGTTTGTATTGGCAAGAATTGATGGGCTTGTTGTCAGCGTGTCGCTGACGGTGAGGACCGCGGCTCCAGCTATGTCGTTTAAACTTCCGAGGTCGACGGTGATGCCGGATGAACTAACCCCGACTACGGCGTCTCCGTATATATCGATGCGATCCGCGTTCGTCCCTTTGCCGTCCACTCGCAGTTTTGCACCATTATTTACTGTGACATTGGTCTTTTGACTGGTTGCGGAATCGCCAATTTTAAGGATACCAATCTCCCCGTCGTGGTCGCCGGCGGAGAGCGTGCCGCGTGTATAGACCAGCACGGAACCTGCGACGCCGGAGTTATTGGAAATAACGGTTCCTGTGCCAGCGAGCAGGCCGGTCCCGCCGCGACCAACAGTGATGTCGCCGCTTGCATTCAGTGTCGACTCGCTCCCCCCTACTGTAACAGTGCCGGTGGACCCTGGACTAAAAGCCAGGTAGATTGTGCTCCCAGTAACTGTGGCGCCGTCTGTGATATTCAGAGTGCCGGCCCCTAAGCTACCGACAGTGACATAGTTCGAGGAAGTCAAGCTGGATTGATTCCCGTTTACCGAGATGACGCCGGTGGATTCGCTATTGGTGCCTATTTCAAGACCATTGGTTTCAATAGTAGCTGTATTCGAGATACTTAAAAGCGCTGTACCGCTTACGCCCACCTTTAGTGAGCCTCCAACCGACAACGCAGTTTTGCTTCCGCTCATTAGTACGGTACCGGTACTTGCGGAATCATTGCCTACATTCAGAATGTTACTGACTGCTACCGTGGCTCCTTTCGTGATGTTCATGATCCCTTTGCCGTTGGACCCTATATATACTATTCCATTAAACCTCAGCTTCGATCCATTCCCGCTCACCATGACCGTACCGCTAGACCCAGCGGAAGATCCAAAGGTTCCTCCAGATGCAGCCACAACCGAGGCTCCATCCAGGACGTCCATGATTCCGCGTCCAAATGCCCCAACGGCCACAACCGCCTGACTTTCCAATTTGGTACCCGCCCCCGTAACGGAGATATACGAATCCCGGTTGATACTACCCGAGTCCGCAATCCGCAATTTCCCATCGGTAACGATGGTTCCACCCGTGTAGGTATTAAACGATTTTCCCAGCACCAACGTCCCGGTCCCGGTCTTAAGAAGGTCCCCGGTTCCCGAGATGACGCCGTCAAGCGTATAGGCATAGGTGCCGTCACCGGTAACGGTGATCTCCGTCCCGGCGTCGTTCAGCTTGTGATCGTCCGAATCGCCGCCGTCGGCGGCGCTGGCATCGTAGGATTTCGTCGTGCCGAAATCTTCGGCGCCAAGACGCATGGCCGGTACCAGGAGGCACGCCAGCACGACCAGCCACAGGCGCCGCCGCCGCCGTTTGTCGCCTGCCGCCGTCCCGTTTCCCCGTCGACCGTCCGGTCCCGAAGCAGTGCTTGTAATCGGTCTCATCTCTCCCTCTCTTTCTTCCCTTTGCCGCGACGCGGTTCCTGCCGGATATCGGATACCCGATCCTTTTTCCTGATTCTCTCACGCGCCGGGCGTCCACGAACGGTGCCTACGTGATGTCGTCGTTCCGCCCATGCTGGGCGGACGTTCGGGACGGGTTGGCGGCGCGGAGAACGCAAATCTATTAAACGCCTATAAAGTCTTTTCCGTCAACGCCTTGGGGTTGTTGAAAATGACGTCATTTCGGTTATTTTTGCAGTTGGCGGAACTTTTTTCGCGTGCTGGTCGGATTTGACGTATTTCGGGTCGAAAATGCTTGAAGGAATGCAAACATGCGTGCCGGTACGGCAGTGAAGCAATAATGACGGCAAAGAACAGGCGCTTTCCCGGCGTATGGGAAAGCGCCTGCGATGTCACGGTGCGTATCCGGCAACCGTGCCACGATGGACCAACGGGTCGTGACAATTCCGTTACCGCAACTGTGGAATGTGGCAGCGTATTGACCGACCGGCCGCCGTGTCCCGATTTACCGTACAGTGCCGGAAGAGTATCTCGCGATCATCCCTTCGCCAAACTCCCGGCCGGTGGCGAACAGGTGGTCGACATCCTCCTGATCGAGACCGGCCGCCAGGGCGATTTTTTCGGCAAAGGACCGGGTCGGCATGTCGCCGACCGTGTGGGCGTCGGAGCCGAAGATGAGGGTGGCGCCGCACTCCCGGGCCAGGCGGGCGACATGGCCGTTGGCGACATTGTGGCCACGTTTTCCCGATATTTCCAGTTTGACGCCGCGTTCCGCCGCCAGCGCCACTTCCTCACGGGTGATGAGGCCCGGGTGGGCGAGGATGTCGGCTCCGGCAAGGATGGCGGCGCGGTTGGTGCCGGGCGCCACCGGTTCCATCAGGGTCTCGCCGTGGACGACGACAAACCAGGCGCCAAGCTGCCGGGCCAGGGCCACCGCTTCCGCCATCTGGTCCGGCCGGACGTGGGTGATTTCGGTGCCGGGAAATACCGTGAGGCCGCTGCCGCTCCGGTTTTCCGCCTCGGCGACGCGGACGACCTGCGGCATCTGGACGGACAGGGTGGCGAGATCCGAATGATCGGCGATGCCGAGATAGCGGTAGCCGGCCACCTGGGCCCGGCGCACGCTTTCGGCCGGGGTGAAGGCGCCGTCCGAAAGGATGGTGTGAGTGTGGAAATCGTACATTTCTCCGGTGTGGGTGGGCATGATCCTTGCCTTTCATTCTCGAACGGTGAAAAATAGGGACGCGCCCGGCGGCGCGGCGGCCGGTAGTCCACCGCTTTGGTGGAGGCGTCCGGAATAACCCGATCATGCCGGAAAGAATCGCACATGTGAATGGAAAAGTCGGGGGCGGGGCCGTCCGTCCGCCGGTGCCGACGCGGCGGTCCGCCGTGGAAGTCCGGGCAACGCGGCGCCGTCACTATGTATACGAGAGGATAAAAGGGATCTTTTATGCCGCTACCGGTTCACAATTTCACCCGTTCCACCGCCTCCGGCGGGAAGTTTGTCGTGCTCCTGAACACCCGGGACGCCGAGTCCGGCGCTTTCCTCATTTCCGACTTCAGCGTCGATTCCCAGCACCCGGACCCTGTCCGCCGCTGCGACCGCGGTACCGGCCTGCCCCTCCGCGATCACGGCCTGGCCGTGCGCGGCGGCGGCTGGTGGAAGCTGGACGGCGGCCGCCTTGTCCTCTACGGCCGGTCGGCCGCCTATGGCCGGTTCGACCCGGACTGGCTCCGCCAGCGCCTCGAGACCGGGAGCGTGTTCGGCGAGGAAACGCTCGTCATCGAAGGCTGACGCGTCGGCGGCGGCGTTCCCGCATTCGTCTCCGGGAGTGCTGGTCGGTTTTTATCAGGACCGCGAAAGGCACCCGCGTCAGGCCTTATCGGAAGCCGCCGGCGATTTGTCGGCGGCTCCTTGATTTATCAGGCAGGTTCTCGAAAATTTCCGGAAAGACTCCGCGCCCGGCCGGCAAGTTAGGATGGACAGAAATTCTCTATCCGACCTTGAATCGCCGGAGGGCACGACATGCGTCGCCAGTCATTACACATTCTTCTTCTTTCCCTCGTGGTCTGCCTCTTCGCGGCCGCCGCCGCGCCGGCCGCCCAACGGACAGCCAGGCGCTTCGGCAAGCAGGAGGCGGAACGGAAGTCGTATTCCCTGGACGACATCATGGAATCCCCGCGGGAATACCTCGAGCGGGACGTCCTCTTCTATTGCCGCTTCGCGACGACGTCGAACCTGTTCAAGAACGTGAACACCCGATTCAACTCGACCCAGCACGTCAATTTCGCCGTGTGGCCGGACAAGGCCATCCTCTGGGAGGAAAGCGGGCGGAAGAACGTCCTGCCGACCCTCTACGTCGCCAAGAACGATCCGGACACGCTCGAAATGCTCAGGACGGTGAAAAAGTACGAACTCCTCGCCGTCACCGGCCGCGTCCTTAATGTCTACGCTGGCTACCCGTGGATTCAGATAACGAAAATCGAACGCATCGAAAAGCCGTCGGAACGGCTGTGCGAACAGGTCATCGAGCACATGCAGAGCGGCCACGAAGCGCTTCGGGCCGAAGCCGGCGGCGCCGCCGCCCGGCATTACGAACAGGCGCTGACGATGGGCCTGCCGTGCGAGTTCCGGGCCAAGGCCTATGAGCAACTGGCCCACGCCTACCTTCTCGACAACCGCCTCGACCTCGCCCGCGACTACCTCCGCCAGGCGGTCGAACTGAACCGGAACGACCCGATACTCCATCTCGCCCTGGCGGACGTCACCCTCCGGATGGGCGATCCCGGCGAAGCCATCGCCCACAGCCAGTTCGCCCTCGAACGGTCCGGCAAGTACCCGCAGGCCTACGGCATCATGGGGGAGGCGTTGTCTCTCCTCGGCGACTACGCGAAGGCGTTCTCGAACCTCAATACCGCCGCCGGCACGCCCGGCATCACTCCCCGGGAAAAGGCCATGGTCAATGTCCGCCGGGCCCGGATTTATGCCCGTTCCGGCCGGGAACCCGATGCCGCCCGGCTCTACGTTGCCCTGTCGGAACCGGGGGAGATCCTCTCGTCCGACCCGGCCATCCACGCGGAAATCGGCCTGTTCTACGAACGAATGTTCCTCATGACCGGCGAAGCCCGCTACCTTGATAGCGCCCTGGCGGCGTTCGAGGAATCGGCCCGTCTCGGCCGGGTCAATCCGGCCATGTACTACAACGCGGCCGAGGTCGAATTCCGCCGTCAGCGCCTCGACGACGGCGAGGACTTCGGCAAGGTTGTCCAGCTCATGGAAAAGGTCTACCAGATAGAACCCGACTATGCCGCCGCCCGCGTTCTCGAGGGCCGGCTCCTCTATCACCTCGGCAATGTCGAGGAGGCGGAGTTTCGCTACCAGTCCGTATCCGGCCGCATCGGCGAAGACGCCATGGCGCTCCTGGCGTTGGCGGAAGCCTATATCGATCTCGACCAGACCGAAGCCGCCGCCCGCGCTGTCGAACGCGCCCGCATGCTCGAACCGTGGAACGAACGGGTTCAGGCCATTGGCGAATTCCTCGTCGACACCTCCCTCCTCGCCGTTGTCGAACCGGCGGCGGTGGTGGTGGACGAGGCGGACGTCATCTACGATGAAGACGGATATCCGGTGGAGGTTCAGGTCTTTGACGAAGACACGCCGGTCGCCGCCGCCGCCGGGTTTGACGACGGCATCGACGGTGTGGACGGGTTTGACGACGGTTTTGCCGATGTCGACGGGGTCATCGCGGCCGACGCGGGCGCTTTGGACGACCAGGTCTATCTGGCGGCAGGTGATGACACGGCGGTGACGGACGAGGTCGCGGACGAGTCCGCCATCTCACTGGCCGATGCGGCAATCCAGCTTGACAGCGCCATCGCCCGGGCCGAAGCGGCCGCCATTGCCGATGCCATTCTCCATGCCTCCGGCGAAGCGGTCGAGGAAGATGTGGTAGAGGAAACAGTCGCGGAAACGCCGGTCGCGCCGACGCCGGAGCCGGTCGCCACCGCGCTCCCGAGGACGCGGGCGCAGTCCGTCGCTCCGGAAAAACCGGCGACCTCGCTGTCCCCTGAAGCGCCGACGCCAGCGTCGGAACCGGTCGTCGCCAGCGTGACCGTGCCGGTGGTGAAGACGCTTAAGAACGGCGACGGCGTCTACCTGACCGAAGACGATCTCTCATCGCCCCTGGCGCAGGCGGTCAACGAAGGCGCCTGGGTGGTCGTCGCCACCGACACCACCGGCGAATGGGTGCCGGCGGACGGCGTCGTCATTACCCCGCCGCCAGCCACCGTGACCTGGTTCACGCCGGAAGGCCTGACGGCGGACAGCGGCGCGGCCGAAGAAGAATCGCGCCCGTTTGTCGGCGTCTACCAGTCGAGCGTCCCTGCCGCCCCGGTCAATCCGCTCCGGCCCGCTCCGGCATCGGGGAATCCCGGCGATGCGGTCCGGCCGGGCGACAGCGCCGCTCCCCAGGAATACCAGACCAGCCGGGCGCCGGAGATGCCCGCCGGGTACGGCGGCGGAAACGGCCGCCTGCCGATGACCCGGGTGACGTTGCCGCCGGCCCTTGGCGTGCAGCCGGGGAAAACGGCGGACAGCGAGTACCAGGACGATTATTTCACGCTCGAGCGCTTTGGTTTGGCCGAGATTCAGACCGAAGTCAAACCGCTCCATTTCGGCTATCAGACCGGCGACGCGCCCGAGTTGACGCCAGCCGCCCGCGTTCAGCCGGAAAAGGACGACGGCTTCAACCCGGAGTTCGGCAGTAATTTCGACTGGAACGCGGCGCCCCTGGAAACGCCGACCCGCGAGACCTTCCTCCAGGTCGGCCAGGCGGTCAGGGCGGACAATGCCTATGCCATGCTGCCGCCGCCCGGAAACCAAGCGAAGCAGCGGCACGACGGCGATATGGCGAAGATCCCGCCGGCGTTCAGCTTTTCCTCGGACGATTCCCCTATCATCCTGGCCGCCGTCATGTCGCCCGGCACGGACGAGGGCGAAGTCCGCGAACGGAACGCCAATGTCTATCGCCGCCAGGGCGGCAAGCGGCGTCCGGCGGAGATTACCGAAAACGAACCGATCTCGCCCCGCCTGGTGCTGGACGCGTCCGTCATGGTGCCGCCGGCCGGCGGGGCTGTGCCCCGGACCGAGGTGCGGCTGCCGATGTCGTCCCGAGGCCTCGGCGTGGCGGACGGGTACCGTTCTCCGCAACGCTGAGGCGGTTATAGCAATTTAAGAATTTTCGTGAAAATTCCGAGTTAGTCGAATCCAGTCGCTCGCGGGCGCTTTTTCCAAACCACCGGAAAAATCACCCTACCGCTCCTTCCAGCGCCTAACCCGGATTTTCACAGAATTT
>JAJBTL010000431.1 GCA_020860865.1 Planctomycetota bacterium
CCGAGGGCGAGGACGATGTTCTCGGACGCTATCCGGTGGGTGCGGCGGGCGACCCGGAACAGGGCGGGCAGCCGGGCCGGCGAGTCGTCGAGGATGACCGCGTCCGCCGCCTCCACCACCGCCGCCGAACCGAGGGCGCCCATCGCCACGCCGACGCCGGAACTGGCGAGGACCGGGGCGTCGTTGACGCCGTCGCCGACAAACACCGCCGTGCCGTCCGGCGACAGTTCGCGGAACGCCGTCACCTTGCCGTCGGGGAGAAGGCCGGCCCGGAAGCCGTCGAGGCCGAGTTCTTCCGCCACCCGGCGGGCCGTTTCCGGCCGGTCGCCGGTGAGCATGTAGAGGCTGGCGTCCTGCTCCTCCTTCAGTTGCCGTAGAGCGGCGACGGAGTCCGCTTTAATCTGGTCGGAAAAGAGCAGGCAGCCCATGTATTTCCCGTTCACGGCGACGTAGGTGGCGACTTCGGTGGCGGTGGTCTCCGTGAATTCGACATCATGGTCGCGGAGAAGGACCGCGTTTCCGACGAGGATTTCCCCGTCCGGCGCGTCGGCGACGATGCCTTTTCCCGGAACGTCCCGGAGGCGGACGTCGTCGTTGACAGTGTCGTCAGCGCCGAAGGCGGTCATGACCGCCCGCGCCACCGGATGGTTGGACCGGGATTCCCCGAGGGCGGCGAGGCGGAGGACGTCGGCCGGTTCGACGCCATCGGCCGGTTCGATGCGGACGAGGGACAATCGGCCTTCCGTCAGCGTCCCGGTTTTGTCGAACACCACCGTCGTGGCCCGGGCAACGGCGTCGAAGACATGCCCGCCCTTGACCAGAATGCCCTGCCGCGATGCCGAACCGATGCCGGCGAAGAACGCCAACGGCACCGAGAGGAGGAGGGCGCAGGGGCAGGAGACGACGAGGAGGACAAGGCCACGGTAGATCCAGGTCTGCCAGTCGCCGCCGAGGACGAGCGGGGGAATCAGCACGACAAGGGCCGCCGCCACCACCGCCGGCGTGTACCAGCGGGAGAAGCGGGTGATGAAGCGTTCGGTTTTAGACTTCATGGCGACGGTGTTTTCGACCATGGCGAGGATTTTTCCGACCATCGAGTCGGACGCCAGTGCCGTCGTGACAATTTCCAAATCGCCGTCGAGGGCGATGGCGCCGCTGTAGACCTTGTCGCCGGTTCCGGCCGCGACCGGAAGCGGTTCGCCGGTGAGGGACGACATGTCGAGGCTGGAGCGGCCGGCGGCGACGGTTCCGTCCAGGGGAATCTTGTCGCCCGGTTTCACGAGGACGCGGCTGCCGACCGGGACCGATTCCGGGGGGACGTCCCGGATCTTGCCGTTTTCCATAAGGCGGGCGTTCTGCGGCTTCGAGGCGAGGAGGGATTCGATGGAGCGCCGCGACCGGCCGGCGGCCCGTTCCTGCACCGCTTCGCCGATGGAATAGAACAGCATGACGCCGACCGCCTCGGCCATTTCTCCGATGCCGATGGCGACGAGGGTGGCGAGGGACATGAGGGTGAATTCGTTGAAAAAATCCCTCTCACGAATGGCATGCCAGGCGTCCCTGAGGACCGGCAGTCCGCAGAGGGCGTAGGCGGCTATCATGGTAATGTAGAACGGGACAATGCCGAAGGCGCTCCCGTACAGGTGCCGTCCGACCAGGCCGGCGGCGAAGAGCGCAGCCGGCAGGGCAAGGCGCCACAGCCAGGAAATGCCTTCGTCCTGGCCCTGGCCATGGGCGTGATCGTGGCCGTGGGCGTCGGGCTGGCGGTTGGCGGAAAGGGTGATCGGCGCGTGGCAGGAGCACTTCGGCGCTCCGCTGCCGGCGCCGGTTGCCGAGGCCGAACCTTTTCCGCAACAGGAACCGGCGTCGGCGGTGGCGGCGGCGTGGGAGCCGTCCGTGCGGTTGGGACGCGAGTGGTTGTCATGGCCGGAGCCGCATGTCTCCGAAGTGGTCGACGAGGAGCAACACGGTTCAGTCTCGGCGCTCCGGGAATCAGGTTCCTGCCGGTGGTGGTTCCGAGTGTCCCGCGCCGCGCTGTCGGGGTGTTGTTCGTTGGGTTCAGGCGGTGAGTCGGAGGCTGGTGCGTCGAGGACGGCGGTGTGGCGGGATGACATGGCATTCTCCTGGTGTGGGCGGCTCAGTGTGGTACGGCGGACCATGGATGCGTACCTGGACGTTTGGTACCTCTACAAAAGACGATTGTCACCGCCGCCGCCGGTACGGATACGACCGGAGGCGTCGAGACGGTTTTTTTCAGAGTCATACTAACGGTTAGGCGCCGCGCACCTGGCGCTGTGATTTTCCCTTGGCCGTGCTTTCGTCGCCGAAGTCGCCTATGGCATGGATGCCGGGAACGTGGCGGTAGAGTTTGTGGCAGGCGGAGGCGTTGGCGAATTCGGGACGGGCTTCTTCGCTCTTTTCAATAATTTCGTTCAGCATGGTCGCGTCGGTCTGGACCTGGGGGCTGTTTTCCAAGGCGGTCTCGAGCCATTCAAGCGCCGGGGCGACCATGGCGTAGGCCGGCGAATCCTTCTGGGTCAGGCGGTAGTAGACAAACTTGCCGTCCTTGACACTCTCGATGAGACGGGCCTGTTTCAGGATGGACAGGTGTTTGGACGTCGTCGAGGCGGCGAGGTCGAGCAGTTCCGTCAGGGTACAGACGCAGAGCTCCTTGCCGCGCAAAGCCATAAGCATGCGCAGGCGGTTTTCATCCGACATGGCTTTGATGATGGTCAGGGTGTCGAACATGGCTGCTCCTGTTTTTCTCTTTATCCACCGGCGGCGTCGGTTTATTCTTGGAAGGACGTCGCGTGGTGCCGGGCCTCGTTTTATCAATCATTCATTTCGTCATATATCGAAGTATACTATTGACTGTCCTGTTTGTCAATTCGTTCTTTGACGAAATAACGATTTATTTTTGTGGCAAGTTCTTTCGCATTCATAGTGAATACGTTCCGGCCTGGCGCTGCATGTTGAGACGGATAGGGTGGGAGGTGGTCGATGGCGGAACCGGTGGTTGGACGACTGGAGCGGCGGATCCTTGTCGGTCTTCTCACCCTTCTCGTGCCGCTCATGGTTGTCGCGGCGGCGTGCCGGCACCTGGCGCCGGAATACCATTACATCCCCCTCCGCGCCGCCGCCGGCTGCCTGACCTGGCTGGTGTCGTTCGGGATGAGCCTGGCCGCCGCCACCGGCATCCATACCCGCGTCACCTGGTGCGTCGCCGCCGCCGGGCCGGACGTGGCCAGGCGCTGCCAGGCCGTGGCGGACTGGTGTTTCATGTTGTTTGCCGCGTTGTCGGGCGCTATTGGCGTCGTCGTGGTGGCGACGAATGCGTCGCGGCACGGGCTTGGCGCCGGGCCGGTGATTTACGCCGCCATTCCCTTGGGGTCGCTCCTCACCATCTATCGCCTGGCCGAACGCCGCCGGGCGGCGTGGAGGCGGAGCGCGGCCTCATGACGATTGCGCCCGCCCTCCTTCTCGTGTTTTTCCTGGGACTCGTCCTCCTCGCCGCCACCGGCGTGCCGTTGGCGGCGGCGGTGACCCTGGCCGGCGCCGCCCTTCTCGCCCTGTGCCCGGAGGTGTTGGCGGACGACTTTGTTCTCGATTACAGCCTGGCCATGCGCCTCAATTCGCCGGCGCTTATTTCCATCCCCCTCTTCGCGCTGGCGGGTGAACTGGCGGTCGCCTCGGGGATAACGCGAAAGCTTCTCGACGTCACCGACGCCTTTTTCGGCCGGGGCGCCCACGCTGTCGGACCCCGGGCCATCATCGGCTGCACCCTGTTCGCCTCGGTGTCCGGCGTCGGGCCGGCGGCGGTCAAGGCCGAGGGGCGCCGGTTGTACCCGGACCTTCTCGAGGCCGGATTCAGCCGGGAAATCGCCAGTGGCGCCATCGCCTGCGCGGCCGGACTGAGTATCATCATCCCGGCCAGCATTCCCCTGACCGTCTACGCCGCCGCCACCGGGACGCTGACAAACATCGTCTTCACGGCCAGCTTCCTGCCCGGCCTCCTGATGGCGTGCGCCCTCCTGGCCGCCATGGCGGTCCATTCCCGTCTTCGGCTCCGGCATCGACGGGACGACGGCACCCGGGACCAGACCGTCGTCCGGGCCTGGTGGCAGGCCCGGTGGGCGGCGCTGCTTCCAGTTCTGGGCCTGTCGTTCCTCTTTACCGGTTTTCTCCAGGCGCCGGAGGCGGCCGCCTTCGCCAGCGCCTACGCCTTCGTCTACTGGTGGCGAAGCCGGCGGCGGCATCCGGCGGACAAGCTCCGCGAGGCCGTGGTCCGGGCCGGGCTTGTCGCCGGCACCGTCGTCCTCATGGCCGGGATCGGCGGCCTGTTCGTCCTTCTCCTGTCGACCGTCGGTTTCACGGACGCGTTGACGGAGTTCCTGTTCCGCCTCGGCGGCGGGCCGATTGGGGCCATTATCCTCGTCAATATCATCCTCCTGGCGGCCGGGTGCTTTTTCGACATGCCCGCCATCATCACCCTTATTGTGCCGGTGTTCCTGCCGCTGGCGGAACGGTCGGGCCTGACCGTTCCGCACTTCGGCGCGATGGTGGTGGTGAACCTCGCCATCGGCCTCGTGACGCCGCCGCAGGCCTGGAACATCGCCGCCGTGTCCGAAGTCACCGGCGTCGACCGGATGACGGCGGCGCGGGGCGTGGCCGGGTTTCTTCCCGTCATGCTCCTCGTCCTGGCCCTGGTCGCGTTTGTTCCGGAACTGTCTTTGTGGCTTCCGCGTCTGTTCGGCTGGGACGTCGGCTGACCGCTGTCCGACTGTTTTTTCGTGGTTTGTGGCCGGTCCGGAATGGGTCCTGAACCGACCGGACCCATTTTCCCGTTGTTTTGGATAAAAACATTGCACCCGGTCCGGTATCGCAATACAGTTTGACAATCCTCCCCCGGCCCGACTCCGGGGGAGACGTCGTATTGGCCGGGCGAACCGTGGGTTGCCGTGCCGGCGAAATCGGTTGTCCGCACGGAGCATCGGCGGCCGGGCGCGACAAAAACTACCGGGGGCGACGCCGTCCGGACCCGGTCCGGCAGGGCGTTTTTGGGAATGCGGTTGTTCGGGTCCGGCCCAAGCCGGGCCGGAACGGGCAGGGATGGAGCATGAATGGCATTTCTCGAATTTGACGGCATTGTCCAGTCGTTTGGCCAGGTCAAGGCTGTCGACAACGTTTCACTTTCCGTGAAGCAGGGCGAGGTCTTTTCCCTTCTCGGGCCGTCCGGCTGCGGCAAGACGACGCTCCTCCGCATCTGCGCCGGTTTTCAGCGGCCGCAGGCGGGACGGGTCATCCTGAACGGGGAAGACATCACCGACCTGCCGCCGGACAAGCGGAAGGTCAATACCGTCTTCCAGAACTATGCCCTGTTCCCCAACCTCAACGTCTACGACAACATCGCCTTCGGCCTCCGAATTGCCCGCCGGCCGGAAGGGGAAATCCGCCGCTCCGTCGATCGCATGCTCGACCTTATCGACCTGACGGAACACGCCAAAAAGCGCGTCAATGAAATCTCCGGTGGCCAGAAACAGCGTGTCGCCATCGCTCGCGCCCTTGTCAATCAGCCGAAGGTGCTTCTCCTGGACGAGCCGCTGGCCGCCCTCGACCTCAAGCTTCGCCAGCGCATGCTGGTCGAACTCGACAATATCCACGACGAAGTCGGCATCACCTTCCTCTACGTCACCCATGACCAGGGCGAAGCCATGTCCATCTCCGACACCATCGCCGTCATGAACCAGGGACGGGTGGAGCAGGTCGGAAATCCGGTGGAAATATATGAAGCGCCGCGTTCGTCCTTTGTCGCCGCCTTCATCGGTGACACGAACTTCTTCGACGGCACTGTCCGGGAAGTGTCCGGCGACTATTCCCTCGTCGACATCGACGGCTTCGGCCGCGTCTCCGTCTACAACGACAAGAAGGTCCGCATCGGCGGCCTTGTCCACCTGAGCCTGAGGCCGGAAAAACTCCTTATCCATTCCAACCGCCCGGCCGAACGCGAGCATTACAACATCTTCAAGGGCATTGTCGAGGAAGCGGTCTACCTTGGTTCCCAAACCAAGTACTGGGTCCGAGTCGGCGACTACCGCGTCGCTGTCATGCGCCAGCACCGGCGGTTCCTGTTGGATGAAAAACCGATTATATGGAACGACGAGGTCTGGCTCGAATGGTCCGGCGACGACGGCTATATGCTTGAACGCTACTCCGAGGCGGACGAGGCGCTCCTCTCCCTTCCGGACCCGGATCCGGAGCCGGACGAAGACGATGGCGACAACGTCGCTGCTCCAGCTGAACCGGAGCAGCCGCTGCCGGCCGAACCGGGGGGCGGGGCATGAACGGTTCGAAACGCGCCCGCCTGCGGGAATGGCTGTTGTCCCTGCCGTCCCTGGCCTGGCTTATCGTCTTTCTCCTGGTGCCGACCCTGATGATGTTTGCCATCGCCTTCCGGCCCGCCGACATTTACGGCGGCATCGGCCAGGGCTGGCCGTGGGAAACGCTCTTCAACATGGCGAACCCGAACTACCCGGCCATTATCTGGCGGACCATCTGGCTGTCCGTCGTGGCGACGGCGATATGCCTGGCCATTTCGGTGCCGGTCGGCTACTGCCTCGCCCGAATCAATCCCCGTTGGCGGCAGTGGATAATGCTCCTTGTCGTCGTGCCGTTCTGGACCAACTTCCTTATCCGGGTGTTTGCCTGGAAGTCCATCCTCGCCACGGGCGGCAGTTTCCGGGCGACCCTGGTGTGGCTTGGGTTCATAGGAGAAGACCAGCCGCTCCTCTACACTTCCGGCGCCATCCTCCTGGTGATGGTCTATACGCATCTTCCGTTCGCCATACTGCCCCTCTACGCGGCGGCGGAGAAATTCGATTTCAGCCTCCTCGAGGCGGCCCGCGATCTCGGTTCGAACTCCCTCGGCGCCATGTACCGGATATTCATTCCGGGTATAAGCCGGGGGCTCGTTACGGCCGGCATCATGGTACTGGTGCCGTGCCTCGGATCGTATGTCATTCCGGATCTGGTCGGCGGCGCCTCGAGCGAAATGATCGGGAATAAAATCGCCCAATACGTCTATACCGAACGGAACCTGCCCCGGGCCAGCGCCCTTTCGGCCATCCTCACCGTTGTGGTGGTGGCGCTCCTTCTCGCCTTCCTCATCTGGCGGCGGCGGCGCGATGAAAACCGGGATACTCCGGAAAGTTCCGGCCAGGAGGGCATTTTCTCATGAGGCGGAGCTATTTTCCCTACATCACCCTGGCGGCGTGCATGGTGTTTTTCTATCTGCCGCTGGCCGTCGTCGTGGTCGGATCGTTCAATAACTCCCGGTTCGGCGGTGCCTGGCGCGGCTTTACCTGGAAGTATTACGAGCAGCTTCTGAATGACCGGGAGATCTGGAGCTCCCTCCAGAACACCATCGTCATCGCCCTGGCGTCGACAGCCGCCTGCATGGTCCTTGGCACCCTGGCCGCCTTCGCCCTGCACCGCTACCGGTCGCGGCTGCAGTTTTTCCATAATACACTGGTCTACATCCCCCTGGTCGTTCCGGAAATCCTTATGGGGATCAGCCTCCTCCTGTTCTTCGTCGCCCATTCCATTACCCTTGGCATGGGGACCATCTTTATTGGCCACGTGACGTTTTCCCTGAGTTATGTCGCCATGACCGTGCTTGGCCGGTTGCAGGATTTCGACTTCACCCTCATGGACGCCGCCCGCGATCTCGGCGCCAGTTCGTTCGAGGCGGCGCGGAAGGTCATGCTCCCCCTCCTCATGCCCGGCATCCTGGCGGGCGGACTCCTCGCCTTTACCCTGTCCATGGACGACTTTGTCGTGACCTTCTTCGTCTCCGGCACCGGGTCGAAGACACTGCCGATTTACATCTACAGTTCCATTAAACACGGGTCGCCGACGAAGATTAATGCCTTGTCCACCATTCTCCTCGCTGTGACGTTTGTCGGCGCACTGGCGAGCCGGTTTGTCAAAAACTATTCGGATCAGCGCATTCTCGACAAAGAAACGATGTAACCGCCTGTCTCCGGCGCACCTCTGTCATGGTTCCATTATCGCGTTGTGGTAATTTACCGCTTTCCGGCCGATGGTCCGAAAGCGGTTTTATTATTTATACCAGGATGTCTTCCGTTTATGGGCCGCTCCCAACGTTCATGCCAGGCGGAACTTTTCCCGTGCTTTCCCAATCCCCCTGACTATAATGGCTCGTTTTACCCCTCCCGGTACGTGTCCGCCACGGAGAACGCGGCGAGCGGCCGGGGAGGATGCCGGTGTGGTGAGAGGATCTGTGGAAACATGTAACAATCCGCTGCGTTTTCCTGGAAAACACCCTTTGGAGATGCCATGAAGAAAGTTCTCGTTCTCGCCATGAACCTGGTGCTGATCGCCGCTGCCGCCGTTGCCGCCGACGGCACGCAATCAGATATTTCCCTCCTCCCCAATCCTCTCGACAAGGTCCAGCCTGGCCAGTGGGTCCAGTACCGCATACTGACCGCCTTCGGCCACATCACGCAAAAGCAGAGCGTCGTCTCCGTCTCCGGCGCCGGCGAAGAGCGCATCATCACCGTGAAAACGGAAATGTCCATGGACGACGAGCTGGTCGACGAACGCACCGACACCATCACCTACCGCCGGGCCATGGAAGAACAGATGGCCAGCCTCCAGGATACGGAAAACCTGACCATCACCGCCACCACCGTGTCCCTGAAGGGGCAGAACGTCGACGCAGCCAAGGTCGAGTTCACCGACGACGGCAAGAAATGCACCCTCATCCTCACCGAGGCCGTGCCTTTCGCCGGCATGGTGAGCCTGGAAATCGAGGACATGGACGAGCCGGCGATGGAACTCATCGACTTCAATATGTAAACCGAACGGCCGGCGCGGTAGTACCGGTCCGGGTGCGGCATTGCCGATTTTCCCTGGCAAACGCATGTGACCGCGCCAAAACCGCCGCTTTTTCGCCGTTGATAATTACCCCAGGGAGCCCGCGTGCCCAACATCAGTCTCACTTGCCTGGCTGGTCCACTCAAGGGACAGGTGTTCCGCCTCCACGGCGGCCCGGTCTTTATTTTCGGACGGTATGCCAAAGCCTCGTTCAACCTCGCCGCCGATCCGGCCGCGAGCCATCTGCATTTCCTCATAGACATTTCGGAAAACCGCATCCGCATCGTCGATCTTGGTTCGACAAACGGCCTCGTCATCAACGAAAAACACCTCGGCGGAAAACAGGGTGAACCATTCCTCGATTTCATTCCGTTGAAACACGGCGACACCGTCCTGGCCGGCGCCTGCCTATTCCGGCTGTCCGTCAGCAGTGACTCGACAATAAGCGAATGGCCGGCGTTTGCCGAACCGCGCCGCCCCGGCACCGCCGCGCCGGGCCTCGGGGCGCCGGCGGTGGTGACTTCGCCGCACCGTTTGACCGCCGTCCTTCCCCGGGGCATGTTGGCGGGTTCCCTGGACGAGGGCGGCGACGGCGACAGCACCACCATTTTCAGCGTTGCCGATCTGCCGCAGGTGGTCGGTTTCACCATCCTCCAGAAAATCGGCGGCGGCGGCAAAGGCGTCGTCTACCGGGCCATCAAGGACGACACGGGGGAGACGGCCGCCATCAAGATGATGGTGTTCCGGTCGAAAAACAAGCGCCAGCGCTCCATCGAAATGTTCCGCCGGGAAATCCAGATAACGAAACAGCTCCACCATCCCCACGTCATCCGCTACCTGGCGGACGGCATCGCCGGCGGCGCGCCGTTCCTCGCCCTCGAATACGTGGACGGCGGCAACCTCGATACCCTTATCGCCCGGTCGCCGGGCGGGCGGATGGAACTGCCGCAGGCGGTACCGTTATTCATCCAGCTCCTCGAGGCGGTCAGTTACATGCACAACCAGTCCCTGGTCCACCGGGACATCAAGCCGAAAAACGTCCTCCTCGATCTGCGCCGGGGCGGTTCCCACGCGGTCAAGCTGTCCGACATGGGCCTGTCCTGCCGGTTCTCGTCAAAGGACGCCAACGAGTTTCTGCCGATAATCAGTGAAGGCGGGACGCCCGCCTACATGCCGCCGGAACAGCTTACCGATCTGACGAAGGCAATTCCCCAGTCCGACGTGTTCAGCGCCGCCGCCACCCTCTACCAGATGCTGACCGGACGGCTCCTCTACGACTTCACGGACAAGGACCAGAACGAGGCCATCATCAACGGCCAGATCCTCCCCTTGAAGGAACTGCGGCCGGACCTCCCGAAAGGCGTTGTCGACGTCGTGAC
>JAJBTL010000106.1:0-2543 GCA_020860865.1 Planctomycetota bacterium
AATACAGGAGCCGCTCGTTCGGAAGATCCCTCTCGAGCTCCCGAAGTATGGACAAACCGCCAAGCACGGATTCATAGATCGCGATGACCCCGTCCTCGGGTTTTTCGTTCATTATTTCAATATTCATGGACCTTTTTCCGGTTAAAGTGGAAACTGTCCCCTTTGTAACACTTTCGCCGGGCCAGTGCAAGGGAATATACTGAAACGCGCGAATTATTCGGCTTTTTAATCCTCTAAGGAAGTGTTATAGAATTCGGATCGTCGTGTCAGACGAGGATAAAGAGGCGGCAGGCGTGTTTTTTGACCGGCGGTGAGGGTCAAAAGACACGCCGAGAGCCGATTTTGACGAGGAATGGCGCGACGAGACGCATTGTAATAGCACGCTCTAACCATCCATGCGCGCTTCAGGCGTGGGATTGACAGGTCCCGAAAGTCGAAGTGGCTTTGCCCTACTGATCGGGACTTTTACGAAGTCGTACGAAAATTATCAGTCGGACAGGCCGAGCCGGGCGGCTCATTTCCCGTCGGAATCGCTTCCATTTCCTTTGACCCGGTACAAATATTACACCAACATGTTTTCTTGGCACGATTTATGAAAAAATGAAAAATCGTCAAATTATTCCTTTTTTACTGGCAATACTGCAAAAATATCGTATAGTGATTGAATCCACCCTATTTGAAGGGCTAATAAAATGCGGCTTAATTATCTCACCATGACCTAGTACATCCCTCCCCCGTTCCTTGCGTAACCGGTATCTGCGCACGTCTGTGCGTACGAGTCAAGCTGCAGCATTCTCTTTTATCACGTTATGTACTATTCTTGGATTTCCGGAGCCGTTTCCTGTTTCTGGCTTTCGCTTCTCCTTGTCAAAAAGCCATTTCCACAGGACCGATCCATCCCGTCTCCGGCGTCGATAAAAGTTGGCGTTTTTTCCGGGCTTTAGCTCTTGATTTTTGGAAGCGCCCAAAACCACGTTGTCCTGTAAAACACTGAGTCGACCTCTTTTCCGGTCTACCAGTCTCTATATACGGTATGCGTTTTGTATCAGATTTCCCGTACCACACAGGTTGCCGCCCGAACGCGGCAATACGGGGTCGCATCGTCGTAAAAAACTCGATTATCACCAGTGCATCACAGCAGTGCCGAAAACGTTTCGGTCCCCACTCCCATTTTGTTGTATGAAAAGGGCACGCCAATGTCTGATCCCAATTACAACCCGTATGACAACGTCCTCCAGGTTGTCGAAAACGCGGCGCAGCTCCTCGGCTACAAGCCGCAGGACTACGAAGCCATCAAGTATCCGGAACGGGAACTGCAGGTCGCCGTCCCCGTCACCATGGCCGACGGCACAGTCCATGTCTTCGAAGGCTACCGCGTCCAGCACTCGACGTCACGCGGCCCGGCCAAGGGCGGCATCCGCTACCACTGGAATGTCAATAAAAACGAAGTCCGCGCCCTCGCGGCCTGGATGACCTTCAAGTGCGCGGTCGTCAACATCCCCTACGGCGGCGCCAAGGGCGGCATTGTCTGCGACCCGACCAAGCTGTCGAAGGAAGAACTCCGCGTCCTCACTCGCCGCTTTACCGCCATGATTCTCCCCATTATCGGGCCGGAAAAGGATATTCCCGCCCCGGACGTCGGCACCAACCCGGAGATCATGGGCTGGATCATGGACACCTATTCCATGATGAAGGGCTACGCCGTCCCCGGCGTCGTCACCGGTAAACCGGTCCAAATTGGCGGCGCTCCCGGCCGTAACGAAGCCACCGGCCGCGGCGTCATGTTCACGACCAAAAACATCCTGGCCAAACACGGCATCGACGTCAAATCCGTCACCGTCGCCGTCCAGGGCATGGGTAACGTCGGTTCCATCACCGCCAAGCTGCTCGCCGAGGAAGGCGCCACCGTTGTTGGCGTCAGCGATGTCTCGGGCGGGGTCGCCTGCAAGGACGGTCTGGACATTCCGGCGATTATCGCGCACATCAAGTCCGGGAAGCTCCTCGAATCCTACGGCGCCCCCGGCGTCGAACACATCTCGAACGACGACCTCCTCAAGCTCGACGTCCAGGTCCTTATTCCGGCCGCCCTCGAGAACCAGATCAACATGTCGAACGTCAACGACATCAAGGCGAAGTTCATCGTCGAAGCCGCCAACGGCCCGACCACGGTGGAGTGCGACCCGATTCTCGAGAAAAAGGGCGTCGTCCTCGTCCCGGACATTCTGGCCAACGCCGGCGGCGGCGTCGTCTCCTATTTCGAATGGGTACAGAACATCCAGTCCATGGCCTGGGACATGGAACACAACAACTCGAAGCTGAAGGAAATCATGGACCGCGCCTTCGACGAGGTGTATACCATCGCCCAGGATAAAAATGTCTCGCTCCGAACCGGCGCCTACCTCATCGCTGTCAAGCGGGTGGTGGAGGCGAAAAAGAGCCGCGGCATCTGGCCATAATCACAGGTAATGCCGGGACGCCATTCCATCCCGGCAAGTTCGGCGGCCGCTCTTTCACGACCAGCGGGAAAGAGCGGCACGCCGACC